>JBBDNH010000340.1:0-1673 GCA_040877745.1 Dehalococcoidia bacterium | reverse complement strand
GTCAAGATCGAACCGCTCGCCGGTCGTCAGATCGGCGAGCTCTCGGGAGGCCAGCAGCGGCGCATGCTCATCGCGCGCGCGCTCGCCCAGGAGGCCGACCTGCTCCTGCTCGACGAGCCGATGGTCGGCCTCGATCCGACGACACAGCACGACCTGCTGGAGCTGTTCGAACGGCTGCGCGACGACGGCAAAACGCTGCTCGTGGCCACGCACGACCTCTCCTGCGTGGCCGCGTGCTTCGACCTGACGCTGCTGCTCAATCGACGGCTGGTCGCCTTTGGTCCGCCGGCCGAGATATTCACGCCGGAGATCCTCGGCGAAACGTACGCCGAGCACCTGCTGCTGCTGCCAACCGAGGGCGGCGTGTTCGTAGGGCACCACGGCCATGGCTGATCCTTTGGCGCTGCTCAGCACAGGCGCCTGGGGCTGGTTCGCCGACCCGCTGGAGTTCGAGTTCATGCGCCGCGCGCTGGTCGCCGTGGCGCTGGTCAGCGTCGTGAGCGCCGTCGTCGGCGCGTTCGTCGTCGTGCGTGGCATGGCGTTCATCGGCGACGCTCTCGCGCACGCGTCGTTCGCGGGCGTGGCGGCCGCGTTCGCGCTCGGGTTCTCGATTTACCTCGGCGCCATCGTCGCGGGCGTCGCGACGGCGCTCGGCATCGCGTTCATCTCGCAGCGCGGCCGATTGCAGTTCGACACGGCGATCGGCGTGCTCTTCGTGGGCGCGTTCGCCCTCGGCATCGCGATCGTGAGCCGCCAGGAGAACTACACCGTCGACCTGTTCAGCTTCGTCTTCGGTAATATCCTCGGCGTGAGCTGGAACGACGTCTGGCTGATGCTCGGCACGGGATCGTTCGTCGTGGCGATGGTGGCGCTATTCTACAAGGAGCTGCTCTTCACCGCGTACGATCCCACGGTCGCCGCGGCCGCCGGCATCCCCACGCGCGTGCTCGAGTACGGGCTGCTCGCCCTGATCGCGCTGTCGACCGTGGTGGCGCTGCAGGCGGTGGGCATCGTGCTCGTGGTCGCGATGCTCGTGACGCCCGCCGCGACGGCCAGCCTGCTCGTGCGCCGCCTCCACCACATGATCGTCCTCGGTGTGGTGGTCGCGCTTGTGTCGGCGGTCGTCGGGCTCTACGTGTCGTACCACGCCGAGGTCGCGACCGGCGCATCGATCGTGCTCGTCGCGACCGCGTGCTTCATCGCGGCGCTGCTGTTCGCGCCAAGGCGGGGCCTGCTGAGGCGGCCGCGCTTCTCGCCGGACGAAGCTACGACGCCATGAGCGACCCGGATCTGGAAGCGCGCCTGGCCCACGTCCGCGAGTTCGCTCAGACGTCGCCGTACTATCAGGCGATGGGCATGTCGCTGGTCGACGTCGAGGAGGGGCGCGCCGTCCTGCGCATCGCGATCCAGCCGGCCCACCTCAACGCGGACGGCATCGTCCACGGCGGCGTGCTGCCGGCGATCGCGGACGGCGCGATGGGCAACGCGCTGCGTACGCTCCACGGCAGCGCGGCCCAGGTGCTCACGGCGGAGGTGAACCTCCACTACCTGCGGCCCGTGCGCGGCGGCGCGCTGCTCGCCGATGGCCGCGTGGTGCAGTCGGGGCGGCGGCTCTCGTTCGCGGAGCTGGAGATACGAGATGAGGAGAGCGGCAAGCCGGTCGCGCGCGGCAG
>JBBDNH010000339.1:0-9022 GCA_040877745.1 Dehalococcoidia bacterium | reverse complement strand
GTGTCATGACGCTCCATAGCCACAGATATGCACAGATACTCACAGATGTGGTGGGGCCGAGGTTGGGACTGACCTCCACGGCTGTCTAGCCAGCCCGCTCTATTGTCAACCAGCGTTCGATCGGCTCTATCTGTGATCATCTGTGTCCATCTGTGGCCAGTCCTCGTGTTCATCTGTGGCTCGTCACTCGCTCCAGAAGTGGATCGCCTCGCCGTCCACGGCGAGCGCCGCTTCTTTCACAACCTCCGATAGCGTCGGGTGGGCGTGCACCGTCCAGCCCAGCTCGCGCGGCGTCGTCTCCAGCACGCTGCCGAGCGATGCCTCAGCGAGCAGCTCGGTCGCGTCGTGGCCCACGATGTGGTAGCCGACGATCTCGCGCGTCCGCGCGTCGACGACGAGCTTCGCGAGGCCCTCGGTGCGTTCGATCGCGATCGCCTTCCCGTTGCCGCGATACGGGAACGTCCCGACCTTGACGTCGATGCCGCGCTCGCGCGCCTGGGCTTCCGTGAGCCCGAGGCTGGCGACCTGCGGCTGGCAGTAGGTGCAGCGCGGCAGCTTCTCGTACTCCAGCGGAGGCGCGCTCCGGCCGGCGATGCGCTCGACGGCCGCGACGCCCTGCGCCGACGCAACGTGCGCGAGCAGCAGCTTGCCTGTAACGTCGCCGACCGCGGAGATGCTCGGCACGTTGGTGAGCATCGTGTCGTCGATGCGGACGAACCCTCGCTCGAGCTCCACGCCCGCTTCCTCCAGACCGACGCCCTCGGTGTTCGCGGCCATGCCGATCCCGATCAGGACCTTGTCCGCCGTCAGGTCTTCTTCCTTGCCTTCGGCCGTGATGGAGACGATTGCCTTGCCGCTCGACCGCACGACCGCGCCGACCTTCGCGCCGGTGCGAAAGGCGATGCCTTGCTGCTTGAACGCGCGCTCGAGCTGGCGGCTGACGTCCTCATCTTCGAGCGGCAGCAGGTGATCGAGCAGCTCGACGACGGTGACCTCGGCGCCGTACGCGCGATAGAAGTACGCGAACTCGACGCCGACCGGCCCGCCGCCGACGATCACGACCGACGCCGGCGTTTCGCGAAGCTCCAGCGCCTCGCGGCTGGTGATCACGGTCTCTCCGTCGATCTCGACGCCGGGCAGCGAGCGCGCGAGCGCGCCCGTGGCAACGATGATGTGCTCAGCTTCGATACTTTCGGCTTCGCCAGCCGGCTCGACGGCGATCTCCTTCGCGCCGGTGAGCCGCCCGCGGCCATCGATCATCTTCACCTTGTGCTTCTTCAGCAAGAACTCGACGCCCTTCACCATACGGTCGACCACCGTGCGGCTGCGGTCGATCGCCTTGGCCATGTCGATGTGCAGCGCGTCGTACGTGATGCCGAAGTCCTCGGACTCGCGGAAGAGGCGTACCAGCTCGGCGTTCCAGAGCAGGGCCTTGCTGGGGATGCAGCCCCAGTTCAGGCACAGGCCACCGACGCGGTCCGCCTCGATCAGCGCGGGCTGGAGGCCGAGCTGCGCGGCGCGGATCGCCGCAACGTAGCCGCCCGGCCCTCCGCCGATGATCGCGATGTCGTACTTGGTCACAGGGCCGGGCCTCCCGTCGCGCTCGCGATGCCGGCCTGCTTGTGCGCGTGGTACGAGCTCCGTACGAGCGGCCCCGCCTCGACGTGCTGGAAGCCGAGCCTGCGCCCTTCCTCGACGAACGGCGCGAACTCCTCGGGCGCGTAGTAGCGTTCGATCGGCAGGTGCTTGTCGCTTGGGCGCAGGTACTGCCCGATCGTGACGAGATCGACGCCCGACGCGCGCAGGCCGGCCATCACTTCGAAGACCTCGTCCTGCTGCTCGCCCAGCCCGACCATCATGCCGGACTTCGTGATCAGCGTCGGCTCGACCTCCTTCGCGCGACGGAGCAGCTCGAGCGAGCGCTCGTAGCGCGCCTTGGGCCGCACACGAGCGTAGAGGCGCGGCACGGTCTCGACGTTGTGGTTCAGCACGTACGGCCGCGCGCGTGCGACGGTTTCGAGCGCGGCCCGGTCGCCCAGGAAGTCGGGGGTCAGTACCTCGACGCGGCAGCGCGGGTTGTCGCGCTGGATCGTCCGGATGCACGCGGCGAAGACGCCCGCGCCGCCGTCCGGCTGGTCGTCGCGGTTGACCGACGTGATCACCACGTAGTCGAGGCCGAGCGTGCGGACGGCCTTCGCCAGCCGGTACGGCTCCAGCCAGTCGAGGCCGTCGTGGGGCCTGCCGGTCGTGACGGCGCAGAACCCGCACGAGCGCGTGCAGACATCGCCGAGGATCATGAACGTGGCCGTGCCGCTGTTGAAGCACTCGCCGATGTTCGGGCAGCGCGCCTCCTCGCACACGGTGTGGAGCTCGTTGCGCCGGAGCAGGCCCTTGATGTGCTGGTAGCGCTCCCCGGCAGGGAACCGCACCTTGAGCCAGGCCGGCTTCGGTTGCCGTCCGGCGCTCGTCGTTCGTGGCTGGAGCGGGATCGTCGTCATGGCTAGCCCGTGAGCGCTGCCACGGCGACCCGGCCATGCGTGTCCTGCATGTCGAGGTCGAACACGTGACCGAAGGCCTCCGCGGCGGCGTCCATCACGGCGTTCATCGCCGGTGCGCGGCGGTTCGAGTTCTGGTGAGGTTGATCAGATTCCTCGCTGCGCTCGGAATGACAGAGTGCCATCGACGTTACGGTGACGCCGGCCAGCCCGCAGGGCACGATGTGCGAAAAGTAGTCGAGGTCCGGATCGACGTTAAGCGCGAAGCCGTGGCTCGTGATGCCGCGCGAAACGTGGACGCCGATCGCGGCGATCTTGCCGCTATCCGTCCATACGCCCGGACGAGCTTCGACGCGATAGCCCGTGATGCCGAAGGCCGCGAGCGTCCTGATCAGCACCTGCTCCAGCGAACGAACGTACCAGCGCGGGCCCTGATCCCAGCGTCGCAGGTCGACGATCGGATAGGCGACGAGCTGGCCCGGGCCGTGGAACGTCACGTCGCCGCCGCGGTCGGTGCGGTAGACCTGAGCTCCGAGTCGCGCCAGCGCGCCTTCGGACACCAGCAGATGCTCGCTGCGTCCGCGCGCGCCGAACGTGTACGCCGGCGGGTGCTCGAGCAGGAGGAGTCGCGGCTGGCCGTCGCCGCGGCACGCTTCGACGTGACGTCGCTGTTCGGCGAGCGCCTCGCGATACTCGACGAGGCCAAGGCGATGGACGGCGCATGTGGCGCGCAGGTCGCGCTGCATTCGCGGGGCTCCTGATAGCTATCGGCAGGCGCCGAGACGGCGTCCTTGCTCAGATCGATCTTAGCACAAGGCCCCAGCCGCGGATGTTAGGGGAATGCCCTACTCCCCGACGATGATGCTATCGATGACCTGGGGCTGGCCGACGATGGTCTTGTGCACCGGACAGCGCCCGGCGATCTCCAGCAGCCGCTCGCGCTGCTCGTCCGAGAGCTTGCCGCGCAGCGAGATGTCGCGCTTGATCACGTCGACTCGCCCGCTGCCGCCCTCCGCATCCGAGGAGTCCTCGGCGTGGACGCGGTCGTGCGTCAGGTGCACCGAGCACTCCGCCACATCCCAGCCCTTCCGGCGCGCGTACATCAGCACGGTCATCGCCGTGCAGGAGCCCAACGCCCAGAGCAGCAGCTCGTACGGGCCGGGCCCGAGGTTCTCGCCGCCGGCCTCCTCCGGCTCATCGGCCACGAAGGCGTGCGGGCCCGCAGTGAGCAGCTGGCTGTAGGTGTAGTCAGTGAGATACTGGACGGTGACCTTCTTGGGCAAGGTGCGCCTCCTTGAGAGCGAAATGGCGGAGCCATCGTAGCACGCGCTTGGAGCCTTTGGGCCGGGATTGGCACCCCTTGGCTTGACAGCATGACGCTAGCATGCTAGTATCCTAGCGATGGTCGGCGAGAAGGACGCACAGCTCGACGCGTTCGGGAAGCAACAGTTCAACGTCTACCTGCCGCCCGACGTCGTCCGCCAGCTCAAGCACGCCGCGATCGACGAGCGGCTGTCGCTGAGTAAGTACGTGGAGCAGATCTTCCGCGAGCACCTCGCCGGGAAGCGTAAGGAGGACGAACGTGGCAATTAGTCTGACCGTCTACGTTTACTCGAACGAGTTCGCCAAACTGAGCGACTTCTACCGTCGGGGTCTCGGCGTGGAACCGGATGGCCAGCAGGGTAACTGGCTCCCGTTCGCGCTGCCGGGCGCGACGTTCGCGCTGCACGCCGCCGCTCCCGGCGACGAGCCGCATGCGGTGAACTACGGCTTCGGCGTCGACGACATCGATGCGACCGTGTCGCGGTTCGAGACGGCCGGCGCGAAAGTGCTGCGCGGCGTGGCCGACGAGTCGTTCGGACGCATGGCGACGCTGGAGGACCCGGACGGGCGTGTCTTCGAAGTCGTGCAGTATGGAGTCTGAGACGATGGCGAAGATCACCGGCCTCGATTCAGTTTCGTTCTTCGTCCGAAACTACGCGCAGACCGTGGATTTTTACGCGGACAAGCTGGGCTTCGTGGTCGATGAGCGCTCTGAGCGGGCGGCCGTGCTACGCTCCGGTGAATTCCGGATCCTTGTGCATGTCGGCGAAGGCGGCGCCGCGCCGCCCGGCCTGGCGATGCACCTGCACCTGCAGGTCGACGACGTCGACGGCTTCTATCGTGGGCTTCGCGAAAGAGGTGTGGATGTGTCGGAGCCGCCGGAAGACCGTCCCTGGGGGCTGCGGACCTTCCACGCGCGCGACCTGAACGGGTACGACTGGGAGTTCGTACAGCCGATAGGCTAGCCGCCGTCCCGCTGCTGCGCTTGCTCGAACGCCTCGCGGATGCGGCGTTCGATCGGGGTAAAGGGGTTCGCCTCGCCGGCGAGCGCGCGCAGCCGCTCGAAGTTCTCGCACCCGGCCTCCTGCTCCGCGGCCCACTGCCGCGCGAAGATGCCGCTGCGGACCTCCTCGATGATGCCCAGCAGGTGCTGCCGGATCGGCTCCCGGTCGATCGCGATGCTGCGCATCATGCCGCCGTACTGGCTCGTTCGCGAGTGCAGCTTCGCCTGTTCGTAGAACCCGATGTCGGCCATCGCCTGCAGCGTCTGCGCGCCTTCTCCTGAGAGGTAGAGGTCGAGCACCAGCGCCTCGGCCGGAATGCCCGCCTGCATGCCGATTTCCAGCATCAGGTAGAACGTCGTGCCGAGCAGCGAGCCGAAGCCTTGCTCGTGGTAGAGGTCGAGCACGGCCTCGTTCTTCGCCGATAGCTCGAACGCGCCGCCGCCCGGCGCCAGCGTGCCGATGCCGGACGCCAGCGCCAGCACGAGCGGCCAGGCACCGCCGCTCGCGTCCTGCTCGACGGCGACGTAGCTATAGAAGCCCTCGCCACGCTCGTACAGCTCGCGCACCTTTTGGCCGATCATGCGCGGCGCGAGCAGCAGGACATCGACCTGAGGCGGCGGCACCAGTTCGGCAAACGCGAGGTTGTAGCCGGAGGCGAACACCAGGGCATCGTTCCGCTGGAGACGCGGCGCTATCTCCTTCGCGAAGACCTGCGGCAGCTCCTCGTCCGGGATGAGCAAGAACAACACGTCGCCGGCCTGCGCCGCCGCTGCGATCGTCGCGACGGCGAAGCCGTCCGCCTCGGCCTGCGACCACGACTCGTCCCGCAACGTCCCGACGGTGATCGTGGCATCGACCGATTGCGCAGCGAGGCTGTCGCGCAGGTTGAGCGCTTGCGCGCGGCCCTGGTTACCGTAGCCGATGAACGCGATCGCGCGGCCCGCGACGTGTTGGAGATCGCCATCGTTCGCGGCGAAGGCGCGCATCGCCGGGGCGTCGTTCATTCGAGAGAGATGGGTTGGCCGGAGTGGCCGTTCCGGCGCTGACACTGGTGCTGGCCGTTCTCGATCGGGCCGCCGCAGAGGACGCAGACCGGCCGGCCGGCGCTGATGACCTCCTCAGCGTGGTCCGCGAAGACGCGGCACTGCGAACGGCTCACCTGGCAAGAGAACGTCGGCGGCGCGTCCTCGTCCTCGCCCGCCTCATAAGCAAAGATCGTCACCATACGAGCGGACTCGTCGTAGCCGATGCCGAGCCGGCCGAGCCTGAAGTCGACGTTGGGCTGTTCGGGGAAGCCGCCCTGCGGCGAGTCGAGCTCATCCTCGGCGGGCGCCGTCTCCTCGGTCTGCTCCAGAAGCTGGCGGATCGCGAGGGTCAGCGCGGCGAGCTGCTCCTTCTCCAGCCAGAGCGACGCGGCGTCGCCGCCGCTCGTCACCCGCAAGCGGAAGTGGCGCTGGCCTGGTTCGCCGATCGCCTCCGTGTCGAGGGCGTCGGCGCGCCCGAAATCCCACATGTCCCGACCATTGTACGACGCCCGCGCGATGCATCCAAACGGGCGACCGTCTATGATGCCCGTTGGGGGTATGCGCGCGTGAAGCACAGGCTCGAGATCTCCGCTGGTGGCGTCATCTACCGCCGAAACGCGGGCGCCATCGACGTGTGCCTGATCCTGACCCAGGACGGCAAGGCCTGGCAGCTACCGAAGGGGTTGATCGAGGAGGGCGAGCCGGCGGAAGTCGCCGCCCAGCGCGAGGTGGCCGAGGAGACCGGCCTCCAGGGCGAGCTCGTGCAGCCGCTCGATAAGATCGAGTACTGGTACGTCTGGGACGGCGACGAGGAGCCGGTGCGCGTCCACAAGTTCGTCCACTTCTACCTCTTTCGCTACATCGATGGCTCGACCGAAGACCACGACGACGAGGTCGACGACGCCGTGTGGCTCCCGATGCCGGAGGCGGAGGAGCGGCTCTCGTTCGAGGGCGAACAGCGTGTGCTGCGGCTGGCGGCGGAGGCTTTGGAGCGGGCGCACGCCTGAGGAAGTTGCGCGGGTCAGGCTTCAGCCTGACCGTTGTCCCCTTCAGCCTTCTCCTCCACAGCGCGCTTGAGATTGGCGAGCCCTTCAACCAGCAGCATCTCGTAGTTCGTGTCGGTTCGGCCCAGGGTCAGCATGCGGAACACGGCGTAGCGCAGCCCTTCGGGCTCCATCGTCGCGACGACCTCCGTGTGGTCGTCTTTCGGGATGATCGTGTACGTGATGTTCGCCCGAATGCCGCCCTCGAGGTCGACCCACAGTGACAGGAACTGGTTGGTCACCGCGCGATCGACCGCGTAGGCGGACTTGTCCGCAACCTCCAGCTCGCCGGTCAGGGCGTCCCAGATCGCAGCCGGCTCGGCGCGAATGGCGAACGCCTTTTCGAGCACCACGTGGCCATTATAGGGATACGCGGACTGACGTGATCGCGGCCGCTCGTCAGCGAGGGGGTCGCCGCATCGGTAGTTCCCCGGATATACAAGCGTAGGGGGATTCACGCCTTCGCCTAACCGTCGAACATCTAACCAGCCGATGCGCTGCTGTGATCCAGCAGGCGCGCGATATCGTGTGTCGCTTCGAGCAAGAGGCTGGGGCGTAAGGAGGTTCTCATGAGGTTCTTGAGCGGTCGATCTTTTGTCGCAGTGGGCGTCGCGCTCATGCTGGCCGGGCTGCTAGTGTTCAGCTTCGCCGCGCCGCACACGACGTTGGGCCAACAGACCGACGTCCCGCCCGCGACCCAACCGGACGACGTCGGTTCCGGCGCCGAAGGCCCTGCGGAACCGCCCGCGTCGCTGCCGGATACCGGCACCGGCGGCTACCTGGACGACGTGGGCTCCGCGCAGCTGCTGCTGATGGTGCTGCTCGGCGCGCTAGGAGTCACGCTGACCGGCGCCGGGGCGATCGCGCTGCGGGCCAGAAGGCCCTCTCGATACGAATAACTACGACGAGGAGGCCGCTCGGATCGCCGGCCGCCCTCCTCTAGAACGCCGCTCGTCGTCGGTCCCCTCGGTCGACGATCAGGGTGTCTCCCTACGTGCCGAGGGGTTGTGTGCGCGGCGCGCGTGCCGAAACATCCATGATGGCTTGCGGCAAGGATGCCGCGACCGCGCACGGCAAGCGCAGGAGGCGTGACTGCCTGTGAAGCTCATCGTCACCATCCCGGCCTACAACGAGGCAGAGAACATCGCCGATGTCATCCGCGAAGTTCCGCGCTCAATCATCGGCCTTAACTCGGTCGAGGTCCTGCTCGTCGATGACGGCTCGAACGACGGCACGGCGGAACTCGCGCGCGAAGCCGGCGCTGACTACATCGTTTCGCACGGGCGCAATCGTGGGCTGGCGGCGGCCTTCCGAACGGCGCTCCGTGAGGCGATGGCGCGCGGCGCCGACATCATCGTCAACACCGACGGCGACAACCACTACGACCAGTCGCGCATTCCCGACCTGATCCAGCCGATCCTGCGCCGCGAGGCCGACATCGCCGTCGGCTCTCGACTGCTGGGCGAGCTCGATATGCCCGCGGCGAACAAGTACGGCAACCGGGTCGCGAACTACATCATGCAGCGGCTTCTGCGCCTGCCCGACATCGACGTTTCGACCGGCTTCCGGGCGTACAGCCGCGATGCCGCGCTGCGGCTCAACGTGCTTTCGCACCACACGTACACACACGAAACGCTCATCAACGCGCTCGACCAGCGGCTGGCCATCGCGAACGTGCCGCTGCCTGCCCGTTCGGTTGAGCGCCCCTCGCGCCTGATCCGCAGCCTTCCCAGCCATGTCTGGAAGGCCGGGATCGTGATCTTGCAATCGTTCACGCTCTACCGGCCGCTGCAGGTCTGGGGCACCGTCGGACTGCTATGCGCGCTGGTTGGGCTGCTCCCGTTCCTCCGCTATCTCTACTTCTTCGCGCAGGGGAACGGCGCGGGCCATGTTCAGTCGCTGCTCGCCGGGTCGGCGCTGCTGTTCCTCGGCGTGCAGCTCTACATTGTCGGGCTGCTGGCGTCCGCGATCGGCTGGAACCGAACGCTGATCGAGGACGGGCTCTATCGACTGAAGGACCTGGAAGCGCGAGGCGGCGTTGCCGTGCAAGGTCACGCCACCAATGGACGAGCTGAGGAGCAAGCCAGGAGGGAGATCCGTGTCGCATAAGGACGTGCAGGACAACATCATCG
>JBBDNH010000338.1:0-9050 GCA_040877745.1 Dehalococcoidia bacterium | reverse complement strand
AGGAGGTGCGGTCATGACCGAGGCGCGCGTCCGGGCGCCCGCAAGCGTGCACGAGCTGGACCGCTCGGAGCTGGTCCATCGCATCCACCAGCGGCTGCTCCAGGAGGTCGACCTGCCAAACCTGGAGCGGCGCACGGCGTCGGCGGCGCGCGAGGCCGTCGAGCCCACGGTGCGCGCGCTCGTCGCGGAGACGGCCGGGCGCTACGAGGACCATGAGGCGCTCGTCCAGGCGGTGCTCGACGAGGCGGTCGGCCTGGGCCCGATCCAGCCGCTGGTGAACGACCCGACGGTCTCCGAAGTCATGGTGAACGCGCCGGACGAGGTGTACGTCGAGCGCGACGGCATGATCAACAGCACCAACGTCAGCTTTCGCGATGCAGCGCACGTCCTGCGCATCATCGACCGCATCGTGGCGCCGCTGGGGCGCCGCGTCGATGAATCGTCGCCGTACGTGGACGCGCGGCTGCCCGACGGCTCGCGCGTGAACGTGGTGATCCCGCCGCTCGTCCCGCGCAGCCCGACGGTGACGATCCGCAAGTTCCGCAAGGACAAGCACACCGTCGAGGACCTCGTCGAGAACGAGACGCTGACCGGGGAGCTGGCGAGCGCCCTGCGCTCGCGCATCGAAGGGCGCCAGAACGTCGTCATCTCCGGCGGCTCCGGAACGGGCAAGACCACGCTGCTGAACGCGCTCTCCGCGTTCATCCCGGCGAGCGAGCGCATCATCACCATCGAGGACCCGATCGAGCTCGCCCTGCAGCAGCGCCATGTGATCGCCATGGAGGCGCGGCCGGCGAACATCGAGGGACGGAACGCCGTGAGCCAGCGCGACCTCGTTCGCAACGCGCTGCGCATGCGGCCGGACCGGATCATCGTGGGCGAGGTGCGCGGCGAGGAGGCGTTCGACATGATGCAGGCGATGAACACCGGCCACGAAGGCTCGATGACCACCGTGCACGCGAACACCGCCCGCGACGCGCTGGCCCGCATCGAGAACATGGTGCTGATGGCCGGGCTCGACCTGCCGATGCGCGCGATCCGCGAGCAGATGGCCTCCGCGCTGCACCTGCTGGTGCACGTCGCGCGCTCCGGCGAGGGCCGCCGGCAGGTCGTCTCAGTGACAGAGGTGGCCGGCATGGAGGGCGAGGTCGTGGCGCTGCGCGAGACCTACCGCCGGGCCACCGATGGCGCAGAGGTGCCGCGGGAGCTCGCCAGGAACGGCGACGCGAACGGGCCGTTCGAGGAGACGGGGCGATGATCATCGCGCTGAGCGCCGGACTGTTCCTGTTCCTCGCGCTGGCCGCGGGTTCGATCGCTGTGTTCGCGCCGGCCGGCCGTCGTATGGACGCCGACGCGCGCGTCCGGGCGCTGCGGCCCCAGCTAGCAGCCGCCGAGAGTACGGCCTCGCGGAAGAAGTCGCGCCGTTCGCTCACGGGGCTGCTCGGCCACGGCTCGTGGGCTCAGTCGACCGCCCGCGAGCTCCAGCAGGCCGACATCCAGCTGCGCGTGGGCGAATACCTGCTGATCAGGCTGCTCGCCGCGCTCGGGCTGTTCGTGCTGCCGGTGCTCCTCCTCCAGGCGCACCCTGCCGCGATCGTCATCGGAGTGGGCGGCATTGGGGCCGGCTTCTTCTTGCCGGCGCTCTACGTGAAGGCCGCGCGCCGGCGCCGGCTGGGGCGCATCGAACGACAACTGCTGGAGTTCCTGCCGGCGCTCGCGGCGTCGCTGCGGTCGGGCTTCGCCTTCCAGCCTGCCGTCGAGGTCAGCCTGCAGCAGACCGGCGCGCCGCTCGCGGACGAGCTCGGCCTGATGCTCAAGGACGTCCAGCTGGGCGCGCCGACGCAGACCGCGCTGCAGGACATGGGTGAGCGCATCGGCAGCACCGACCTGGACATGGTGATCACGGCGATCCTCGTGCAGCGCACGACGGGCGGCAACCTGCCCGAGATCCTTGACAGCACGGCCGAGGCGCTGCGCGAACGCGAACGGATCCAGGGCGACATCCAGACGTTCACCGCGCAGCAGCGCATGACCGGCATCATCCTGTCCGTCTATCCCGTCGCAGTCGGGCTCGTGCTGCTGGCGATCATGCCGTCGGTGTGGTCGAAGCTGTTCACCGAGCCCGCGGGACAAGTGCAGCTCGCGATCGCGTTCACGCTGCAGGTGCTCGGCTTCGTCGCCATGCGACGGGCCCTTCGAGTGGAGGTCTAGGCCATGACGATCAGCCTGCTCATCGCCGGATCGACGTTCCTCGCCCTCGGCAGCCTCGCCGTCTGGGCGTTCGGCGGCGTCGCGCGGCCCGCCGACGCCCGGCTGCGCGCCCTGGCGCTCGGCGGCCACGAGCGCGACGACCTGGCGTCGGTGCCGTTCGAGCAACGCGTGATCGTACCCGCGATCGAGGCCGTCGGCAGGCGGCTGGCCGCACTGCTGCCGGGCGCCGTCGTACTGCGTACCGAGCAGCGGCTCGTGCTGGCCGGCCAGCCGATGCGGGCCGCGGGCTTCTTCTCGCTGGTCGCGGGCCTGGGAGCGCTGCTCGCGGGCACGTACGTCGCGCTGCTGCTGGCCGCGACGAACGGCACGCCGCCCGCGGCCGCGCTGCCGCTGGCGCCGCTGCTGGCACTCCTGGGCGCGTTCCTGCCGGTGTTCTGGCTCTCGTCCCAGGCGCGAACGCGCCAGCGCGCGATCCTGCGCGGGCTGCCCGACTCCATGGACCTGGTGACGATCTGCGTGGAGGCCGGGCTCGGGCTGGAGGGCGCGTTCCAGCAGGTCGTCGAGAAGCAGTCGGGCCCGCTGGTGGACGAGATCCGGCAGATGATGCGCGAGATCGGCGTCGGCAAGACGCGCCGCCAGGCGCTCCTCGACCTCGCCGATCGCGTCGACCTCGACGACATGCGAGGCTTCGCGAACGCCGTCATCCAGGCCGACCAGATGGGGACCAGCCTGGCGCAGGTGCTGCGCGTGCAGTCCCAGAGCATGCGCGTGCGACGCCGCCAGCGCGCCGAGGAGGAGGCGCGGAAGGCGCCGGTGAAGATGGTGTTCCCGCTGGTCTTCTGCCTGATGCCCTCGCTCTTCATCTTCATCCTGGGCCCGATCATCGTCAGCGTGATCGACTTCCTCTCGAGCACGTGAGCGAGCGCACTACGGCCGACGCCTATCGCACGCTCCATCTGCTGCCGAGCGCGCCGCGGCAGCTGGTGGGCGAGGTCTACCGCCGTTTGGTCGAACAGCCGGACGGCGATGTCCCGGCGCTGGAGCAGCTCGACGCGGCGTACGCCGAGGTCCTTGCGTCGAACGGCGCGCCGCCGCCGGAGCCGGAAGCTGCGTCCGGCCTGCTGCCCGCCCGTCAGAGCCCGTGGGGCCTCCTGCACCTGGCGTCCGGCGCGCCGCCGGCGGTCGTCGCGGTGGCCTACGAATACTGGCGTCGCGATCAGGCGCCGGTCGTGGAGGAGCCGGAGGTCGAGCGCGAGCCGGACGTCGTTCCCGATACCGAGGCCGCCGACAGCGCCGACGAGCGGCTGGCCGCGCTCGCGGCGACGCTGAGCGAACGGCGCGTGTCGCCCCGCGTGGCTGCGCCGGACGAGGCGCGGCTCGTCCATCACGGCGAGACGCGCGCCGTCGTCGGACAGCGACCGCTGCGGGTCGGCACGGACGAAGGCTGCGACGTGACCATCGAGGGCGCGGCCGGCCTCAGCATCGAAGCTCGCATCTGGGCGCGCGACGGCCGCTTCATGCTCCACGCGCTGGGCGGCGGCTCGGCCGTGCTGGTGAACGGCGAGCCCGCCGCGTGGGCCGTGCTGGAGCACGGCGACCGGCTGCAGATCGGCGGCGAAACGTACCGCTTCGAGCGCCCGCGCGCCGAGAGCGAGGCTGGGGGCGAGTCCCACTAGCACGATGGGTCACGGGTCAGGACCGACATCGCCGGTTCTGGGTTCTTGGTTCTAGGTTCTGCTCGCCTGTTCCTTGACAACCGAACACACGTTCTAATATGATGAGTGATAACCCCGCTGGAATGTGGTGTGTGCTGGACTATGCGCATCGCCTGTGTGCTCATCCCCTCCTTCGCCGTCGCCGTCGAGCGCCGGGCTAACCCCGCGCTCGCGGCGCAGCCGCTCGTCGTCGCCGACGGCAGCTCGGTGCTCGACGCTTCGCCGGAGGCGTCCGGGGTGCGCGTGCGCGAGCCGCTGCGCCACGCGAAGGCCTCCTGCCCCCAAGCCGTCTTCGTTGAGGCGAACCACGCCCTCTACCGCGACGTCGCTGAGGCGCTGCTCGACGCCGTCGAGACCGTCTCGCCGCTGGTCGAACCGGCCGGGCTGGGTGCGGCCTACGCGGACCTGCTGGGGCTGCAGGAGCAGTACGAGGACGAGTTCGCCCTCGCGGCGGCGCTCGTCGGCGCGGTGCGCCGCGCAACCGGCCTCATCGCGAGCGTTGGCATCGCCGAGGGAACGTTCGTCGCGCGGGTGGCCGCCGCGATCACGCCGCCGGGCGACGCGGGCGTCGTGCCGTCCGGCCGCGAGCGCGAGTTCCTCTACGAGAAGGACGTCCGGCTCCTGCCGTTTGACATCGATGTGCTCCAGCGGCTCGACCTGCTCGCGCTGCAGACGCTGGGCGGCGTCGCCGGGCTGCCGCGACAGGCGGTCGAGGCGCAGTTCCGTGGCATCGGCGGGCGGCTCTGGGAGCTGGCGAACGGCATCGACCGGGAGCCGCTGCGGCCGCGCACGCGCCAGGAGTCGCTGACGGAGCGGCTGAGCTTCGACGCGCCGGTCGTCGCGACCGAGGCGCTGGTGATGGCGAGCAAGCAGATACTCGGGCGGCTGATGCGCCGGCTGAAGGGACGGACGGCGCGGCACATGCACATCCAGGTCCTGGCCGACGAGCGCATCGTCTGGGAGAAGCTGGAGACCTTCCGGGAGCCGGCCGGCGACGAGCGGCGCATCGCGCTGGTGCTGAAGACGCGGCTGTCGCTGCTGGAGCTCCCGCAGGCGGTCGATACGGTCGCGATCACGCTGTCGGGCATCGGCCGCGAGGTGGCGAAGCAGGCCAAGCTCTTCACGGACAGCCAGTCCTTCCGCTCAGCGGAAGGAAACCAGATCGGCGAAGCCATCCGGCAGCTGCGCGCGCGCTACGACCGGCCGGTGGTCTATCGCATTGCGGAGGTGGACCCATGCTCCCGGCACCCCGAGGAGCGGAGCGTCCTGGTGCCCTACGACGCCTGAACGCGCCGAGGCAGGCCGAGGTGCGCTGCGACGGCGACATGCCGCGCGCGCTGCGGCAGCGCGGACGCTGGCTGGCGGTCGAGAGCGTGCTCGATTGCTGGCGGACGGACGACCGCTGGTGGACGCCGGCGCCGGTCTCGCGCGCGTACTACGAGCTGCTGCTGGAGGACGGCCGCGTGGCCACGGTGTATCACGACATGGCCGGAGGAGGCTGGTATCAGCACAGGAGTTGAGAACGAACGGTGTCCCTGCCTCTATTCAACCGCCGTTGCCAAAAGCTTGTTCAATTCCTCAACTGTCTGTGGCCTGATCCGGACTTCAATCACGCGGCCCTCAGCGTCCAACAGTACCCAGACCGGCACGCCTTCTACGCCCCAGGCTTCGCCAATCTCGCCCGAAGAATCGTTCACCACGGGGAAGGTATAGCCACCCGCCTTGAGCCGCGTCTCTGCCTCCTCCGGATTTCCGGCGTAGTCGACCGACACGAACGCAACGCGGTCGGCCCAGCGGTCAAAGGCCTGCTGGAAGGCCGGGAAGGAGCTGAAGCAGGCCAGGTCGCACCAGTCTGCCCAGAAGAAGACCAGGATGGGCCGCCCTCTCGAATCATCGAGGTGGAAGGTGCCGTCGGCCAAAAGCGGCCCGCTCCACGAAGGCGCGACCTGCCCCTGAACGAGGTCGACGTGGTTGTAAGGGTCCTCTTGTAGTTGGTCGAGATCTTTTGCTCCTGCGGGCGGAACGAACTCGAAGATGCCTGGCGGGAAGACAGGGTTGTACTCGATACTTGTGACCTCGATTTCGAAGTTCTCATCGGTGACCAGCTTGAGCGTGAGCCCTGTCTCGGCGTCGATCCACTCCTCGGAGTGCTCACACCGGAAATGCTGGGCAGGCCGGCCCGCGATCTGCTCGTCTGGCAAGGCTTCGCATTCGTCCAAATATGTTCTGTCTGACGTGGATCGCAGGTCCAATAATGGGCTCGAGTCTTGTCCTGCCGCCGCATCTTGCCTAATCTGGAACCAATTCTCGACGGCGTTGTAGACGCCGATCTGTTCACCATCCCACACCTCGAAGCTTCCAGCGCCTCCCCTGTGCCAGGAGGAAAAGTCTGCGGAGCGGGGCAGCGAGTCCTCAAGGATCTCCCGTCGCCAACTGTTCTCATCCCGGT
This sequence comes from Dehalococcoidia bacterium, assembly GCA_040877745.1. GTDB lineage: Bacteria > Chloroflexota > Dehalococcoidia > DSTF01 > RBG-16-68-14 > JBBDNH01. The sequence continues at coordinate 2,675 of JBBDNH010000338.1, read as the reverse complement.
ACCAGATTGTGTGGACGTAAATCCAGTCAGTGTCCGGCAACGTACTAGCGATGTCTTCCTCTGCAAGACTGGCCCGTTGAGTGAAGGTGGCCCGGAAGGGAGGTATCTTCCTCAGCGCCTCCTCCCGTTCTGCGGCCAGGTCTCGCGCCCCCGGGGGTGCGGCGGCCTTAAAGGTGTCTGCAGGAAAGGCCGGGCCATACTCGAGGCTCCTGACCTCGAAACCTCCCTCGGGACTTGTCCCCGGCCGGAAGTCGTCGCTGGGGAGCGTCCCGATAATCTTCAGCATGAGCCCGGTCTCAGCGTCGACCCACAACTCCCAAAAGCCTCCCCTCAGGTCGCCGCAGCGGACGTGCCGAGCCGGCCGGCCAGCGATCTGCTCGTCCGCCAGGACCTCCGAGCCACCAAGCTGGCAGATATTCTCCCAATCTGGGAAGGAGGCATCCCAACTGAATTCACCTAGGAAGTTGAAATCTCTCGTGGCTGGGAAACTGTGGAATGTGTTTTCGTCGGCTAGGTAGAAGCCGATCTGCTCGCCACCGTCCCAGACGACGAAGCTTCCCTGGCCCCCTAACACGAAATCTCCGGATTCTTGCGGATCTTCCGCCAGGACTACCCGCCGGAAGCCAGCCTGGCCTGCATGCGACAATTCGATGAGAGATGTCGCACCCTGAGGGATGCCGAGACCATCGACGCCCTCGGGATTCTGGTCATAGAACACGGTGGCCCGGAAAGGCGGCACATTGGCGAAGTTATCGATCGCCTTCTCAATCACCGCCAGCGCCGGCGACGGTCCTGACGAGCCTGGAAGGAAAATCGCAAGGAAGGTGCCAACGATGGCCGCCAGCGCCAGAGCCGCTCCACCTAGGACGAGCCTGCGAAGCCAAGGTTGCTGGACTGAAAGCGGAACCCTAGTGACCAGCGGTCTCTCCATTTCGTTGACGAGCCGAATCAGTAGAGACTGCGCGAACTCTGCCGAAGGCTCCACGGGACGTTCCAGGCGCTGGAAAATCTGCTCGATTGGGTCCCTATCCATCGGCTACCTCCAAGTACAGGCGCTTAAAGTTCTCTCTCCCTCGGGCGAGGAGCGATTCGGTAGCGCGAACGCTTCTGCCGATAGCACGCGCCACTTCGGGCACTGACATGTCATCCAGATAGCGCAGTACGAGCGCCGCCCGCTGGGAGACGGGAATCGAGCCCAGCGTGGCTAGAGCCTGGTCGTGCCAGCCCTCCTCATTTCCTGTGAAGAATTGGGCGTCGCTGTGGTGAGCTTCCCGGGACATGGCCAACTTGCGCTCCTGTCGCTCCTGGCGCCGATAGTGATCCAACAGCTTATGCTTGGCCACCCCGAGAATCCAGGCGAGCGGGTCGGCTATTGCCTTCCCCCTTTTGATCTCCGTAACCGCAGCCAGAAACGTTTCCTGGGTAAGGTCCTCGGCGACCGGGACAATGCCGCCACAACGGTGAAAGACGTAGGCGTACACCCGTGGCAGCGCGTCTTCGTAAAATGCCCGAAACGCTTCCGGATTAGCTAGCGTCACATCCAGCTCCTCTGCCAAAGCACGCATCCAATATGTTAGTCGTTTTCGGCTCGGGATTTCCGTCGGTGCTGATGAGAAATTCTCCCGGTCCATTTACGTCTAGGTGCAGAGCAAGACTTGAATAAGAACATCTGTTTCATATAAACTCGATCAGGCAAAAGACATGTGTTACATCGAGCTCCACTGCCATAGCTGCTTCTCCTTCCGGGAGGGCGCATCGACGCCGCTGGAGCTGGTGCTGCAGGCGCGCAAGCTGGGCTACCCGGCGCTCGCGCTCACCGACCACGACGGCCTGGCCGGCGCGATGGAGTTCGCCCAGGTGGCGAAGGAGTGGGGCGTCCAGCCGATCATCGGCGCGGAGATCACCTTACGCGGTTCCGTCTGCAGGGGCACGCCGCGGCGTGCCCAGGGCGGCCGGACGGTCGCCCCTACGCGCTTTAGGTCGCCACGTCGTTCCAATCACGGCGCAGGCGGCGGCCAGAAGGCCGCCTCTCTGGACGGACAAGGCGCCGCGCACCACCTCACCCTCCTCGCAGAGACGCCGCGCGGCTACGCCAACCTGAGCCGCCTGATCTCCATGGCCCACCTCGATAGCCCTAGAGGTGAGCCTGCGCTCGACCCGCAGGCGCTCGAAGGCCGCACCGAGGGCCTGATCGCGCTCTCCGGCTGTCGAGAGGGCGCGGTGCCCGCGCTCGTCGCGGCAGGCGACGCGGAGGGCGCGCGCCGGGCGGCAGGACACTATCTGGAGCTCTTCGGCCGCGAGCGCTTCTTCCTGGAGCTGCAAGACAACCTCGTCTACGGCGACCGGCGTCGTAACCGCGGGCTGGTCGAGCTGGCGCGCGGGCTCGGCGTGGGCGTCGTCGCGACGAACAACGTCCACGCGCACGAGCGCGCGCGGCATCGGCTGCAGGACGTGCTCGTCGCCGTGCGCCACCGGACGACGCTCGACGCATCCGAGCATCTGCGGCGGAAGAACTCGGAGAGCTACCTGAAGTCGCCTCAGGAGATGGCCGCGCTCTTCGCCGGCCTGCCGGAGGCGCTGCGCAACAGCGTCGCGATCGCGGAGCGCTGCGTCGCTTCGCCCCAAGCATTGTTTCAAAGCGCCTTGCCAAACCCTCACCCCCACTTGGATGACAC
>JBBDNH010000337.1:0-9077 GCA_040877745.1 Dehalococcoidia bacterium | reverse complement strand
CGCACGATGAAGAGCGGGTCCTCGCCCGACTCGATCATGCGCGCGAGCCAGTAGAGCGAGGCGTCGGCGTCGGAGCCGCGCACCGACTTGATGAACGCCGAGATCGTGTCGTAGTGCGCATCGCCCGACTTATCGTAGAGGTACGTCCGCTGCTGGAGCGCCTCCTCGACGATCTCCCGCGTCACCTTGCGCGGCCCGCGCTTTGCCGGCGGGGCGCTGGCCGCCGCCATCTCGAGCGCGTTCAGCGCGATGCGGGCGTCGCCTCCCACGGACGCCGCGAGCGCATCGATCGCCTCGTCGTCGAACGCGACGCCGGCGCCGCCCAGGCCGCGCTCCTTGTCGTCGAGCGCGCGGCGCAGCAGCAGCGCGATCTGCTCGTGGTCGAGCGCGTGCAGCGGGAAGACGCGCGAGCGCGAGAGCAGCGGGCCAATCACCTCGAACGATGGGTTCTCGGTCGTCGCGCCGATCAGCGTCACGGTGCCGTCCTCGACGTGCGGCAGTACGGCGTCCTGCTGGCTCTTGTTGAATCGGTGCAGCTCATCGATGAACAGGATCGTGCGCCGGCCCTCCATGCCGCGCCGGTCCTTCGCTTCCGAGACGATGCGACGCAGGTCGGCGACGCCCGCGGAGACCGCGGAGACCGGCGCGAACGCGGCCTCGGTCATGCTCGCGATGATCCGCGCGAGCGTCGTCTTGCCGGTGCCGGGCGGGCCCCAGAAGATGATCGATGGCAGGTTGTCCGCCTCCATCAGCCGGCGCAGGATGTGGCCCTCGCCGAGCAGGTGCTCCTGCCCGACGAACTCGTCCAGCGAGCGCGGCCGCATGCGCGCGGCGAGCGGCGCCTCGTGCGCCAGCCGCTCCTCGGCGGCCTGGGAGAACATATCGGGGCCGCCCTGGCCCTTCTTGGGAGGCATCGCGGCCCTATTGTAGCGCCTGCCGGACAGTGAAGATCAGAGGGCAATGTGTCGATTCTCCATATAGGGCTCGAACTTCGGTTTGCGGGCCGGTAGGGAGGGACGAAATGACGACCACTGCAGAGCTGAGCGTGGGCGCGCAGACGCCCGAATTCGAGTTGATCACCGGGAGCGGCGATCGAGTGTCGCTGGCGAGCCTGTGGCCGGAGCGGCCGCTGGCGCTGATCTTCCTCAACGCGCTCGATGGCGAGCTCACCGCCGACAACGCCATCCAGTGGCGTGACGCCGACGGGCACATGCGCGCGGCCGGCGGCGAAGTCGTCGCGGTGTGCGCGGCGTCGGCCACGGCGGCCAACGCCTTTCGCTCGCGCTGGAACCTGCCGTTCGCGCTGCTCTGCGACGACGGCTGGCGCGCCTATCGCACGTTCGGCGTGACCGACGACCTACCGGGCAGCTTCGTGCTCGACACCGAGGGCGTGGTCCAGTACGCGCATCGCAACAAGAACGCGCTCGACTTCCCGCCGACGTGGGACCTGATCGACTCGGTCTCCGGCATCACCGGCCAGACCGTCGAGCGGCCCGCGCTGGACCCAATCGGCGAGGAGCGCGAGATCGCGGAGATGATGGACGCGGACGCCTTCCACGCCCCGACGCCCGGCAACCGCGCGACGCTCAACTTCACCTGCGCGAAGTGCAGTTACAACGACTACGAAGTGATGGACGTCTCTGCGACGAGCGGGATGATGTCGCGCATGGTCAACCTGCAGAACCGCCGCTTCTCGGCGGTCTCCTGCCGTCGCTGCAAGTACACGGAGTTCTACAAGACCGAGAGCGGCGCTCTGCGCAACATCTTCGACCTGATGGTCGGGACGTAGGCCGGACGGCAGAACCCAGAACCAAGAACCGAGAACCCCTGCAGCAGCGGGGGTTCTCTGCTGTTAGGCGTCCAAGTTGCGGGAGTCTTCCCGGAACCACAGCGCGTTGCGCGGTGTATGATCACGGTGGAGGTTCGTGACGTGCTGCGACCCGGCACCCTTGTCCTCGCGCTGGCGCTGACCACGCTGGCCGCGTGCTCCGGCGGCGGCCCTGAGCAGTCGAACGGCGCCGACATCGAGACCGCCGCGCGCGACTACTTCCGCGCGGCGGGGGAGGGCGACGCCTCTGCGTTCTGCGCGCGCATCGAGCCGTCGCTCGGGCTCTTCGTGAGTGAGGAGAACTGCCTGGACGTGCAGCGGCACTTCAAGGAAGCCTCGTGGGATTGGTTCGGCCCGCACTTCGAGACCGACGTCGGCTACGAGCCGATCGTGCCGGAGGTGCTCGGCGTCACCAATACCGAGGTCCGGGGAGATCGTGCGTCGACCGTCGCGAGCGTGGTGTGGACGGGTGAGAAGGATGGCGTGTCGCAGCCGTTCGGGCGGGTGGAGCTGGAGATCAATTTCGTCCGCGAGAAGAGCGTCTGGCGCATTGCATCGTTCGGCAACGACGCGACGCCGCCCAGCGGCGAGCCGGACGTCGTCGCGGTCGCGCAGGGCGTGAACGACTACTACGACGGCCTGCGCGCAGACCTCCAGAAGCCGTTCTGGACAGAGCGGCCCACCGACCTCGGCGAGCACCGAGAGCGCAACGTCCTTAGCAAGATCGCGGGCGTTCAGTTTAAGGATGAGTATGCGGCCGCGACGATCGATGCCCACATCGTCGACAACGGCGCGATCGGCCACCCGAATCGCTACTTCATCGTCCTTCGCCACGGCGGAGGAAGCTGGGCCGTCGTCGCGCCGAGCGATCCCGCGTACGGTCTGTTCGCCGATTCCGAGTAGTCGGCCTACCCCAGCGCCTTCGTCAGAAAGAGCGCCATGCCGCGGAAGTCGGGCGTGCTCTGCCGGGCGAGGTCGTCGTTGCGGTAGAGCGCGTCGTGGAAGCCGGCGATGCGGAAGCCGCGCGCGAGGGCGAACTCGATCGCGTTCCGATTGTCGTTCTGCGCCTCCCACTGGAGCGCGCGCAAGCCGCGTTCGCGCGCGTAGGTCTCGGCCTCCTGGACGAGGCGCGCCCCCAGCCCGCGACGCCGGTGCGCGGCGTCGACGATGATCAGCGTCAGCTCGGCCGTCCTGTTCCAGTTCGTCCCGAGCATCAGGTAGGCCGCGGCCGCGCCGTCGATCTCCGCCACGATCAGGCGGTCGCTGCGCAGCCATTCGGACGCAAGCTCCTCGACCTGCTCGCCCGGCGCCGCGGCCGTCTCGCGGCGCGTGCTTCCTGCGGCCTTCATACGCCGCCAGCGCAGCTCGACCGTCTGCTCCGCTCCACCACCACGACGATCGAGTTCCAGCACATAGTCGTTTGCGAAGCTGCCGTCGATCCGGGCGAGCGCCGGGAAGTCGGCCGGGGAGCCTTCGCGCAGGACGAACGGTGCGCCGCCCATCGCTGCTACAGCGTGTGCACCAGCGCCGCGAAGTCGGGCTCGGGCCGCGGCCGGGGCGCGGCATCGGTCGCCGGGTAGCCGAGCACGACCAGGGCCTGTGGCTCGTACTCAGGCGGCAGGTCGAGCGCATCGCGGACGGCCTCCTGGCAGAAGAGCGGCGCGGAGATCCAGAAGCTGGCGAGGCCCTCGGCGTGGGCTGCCACCATGATGTTCTCCAGCGCGCAGCCCATGCTCTGCACGGCCATCCGGAACTCGGCGCGCTGGCGGCGCTCGTCCGGCCAGGCGCGCAGCCCGTCCGCGACAAGACAGCCGAGCACCAGCGCAGGCGCGCCCTCGATCTGCTTTCGAGAGCGGTCGAGCAGCGCGCCGATGCGCTGCTCCGACACGCCGTCGCCCTCAAGGTCGGCGCGCCAGGCCGCGCCCATCGCCTCCGCGAGCCGGCCGCGCGACGCGGCCTTCTCCAGCAGCACGAAGCGCCAGGGCCGCGTGTGGTGCGGCGCGGGCGCGAGGCAGGCCGCGTAGAGCAGCTTCTGCAGCAGCGGACGCGCGATGGGCACGCTGCTCAGCTGTCGCAACGAGCGGCGGCCGACGATGGCTTCGTAGGCGTTCATCTACCCTCCTCGCACTGGCGGCTTCACGGCAGGATCTGCCGCCGCGATCAGGCCCAGGCGCTCCAGCGCTTCCAGCGTGTGGCGTCCGGCCGGGCGTCCCTCCTCGACCGCAGCCCACAGCCGCTCGAGGTCGTCCGGCGTGTCGATGTCGAGCGCCAGCGCGGGCAGGTCGAGTCGCTGCGTCGATAGCCCGGCGGCCTCGGCGGCGTCGAGGTGGCGTTGCTCGCTCTGCGGCCCGAAGCCGAAGTCGATCGCGTTCGGCGTCAGTGCCAGCGCGTTCGTGCCGCCGTCCAACGACGGCACGATGACGACATCGGCGTCCGAACGCGCGACGGCGGCGATATCGCCCGGCGTCACGAGCGGCAGGTCCGCCGCCAGCACGATGATGCGGTCGACGCCGCGTTCTGCCATCGCCCGCGCCGCCGTTGTGAGCGCCTCGTTGAGACCCGGTCCTGAGCCAGTCGTAGCGCCCGGCTCCGGCAGGGCTTCCGTGCCCGCCTCAGCGGCCATCGCGAGCACGCCGGCGTCGCGCGTCACGGCCGCCACGCCGTCGAGCGCCGGGCAGGCGATCGCGGCTTCCAGCACGTCGCGGAACAGCGCGACGACCAGCTCGCGCCGGCCGCCGTCGTCCAGCAGCGGCGCCAGGCGCGCTTTCGCTCGCGGGAGCTCCTTGACGGGGATCAGGGCGAAGCGCATCGGGCCGCGCTCAGCTTAGCACAGCATCGAGCGTCGCCCGCGCCAGCGCGCGACGCGTCTCCGGGTCGCGCATGATCGTGTCGGTCACGACGGCGCGCGCGCCGAGCGCGCCGGCCTCGGACGCGAGCGCCGCGTCCTCGTTGTCGAGCACGAACACGTCGAGGAAGGCGGCGTAGAGCCGCGCGACGCCCACCGCGCTCGACTCGTGGCCGAGCGACGCCAGCATGCGGTCGGCCGGGCCCTTAAGCGCCTTGCCGCCGATGATCGGACTGACCGCGACCACGGGCGACGTGGTCTCGCGCAGCGCCTCGCGTACGCCCGGTACGGCGAGCACCGGCCCGATGCTCACCAGAGGGTTCGAGGGTGCGATGATGACCGCCTCAGCGTCCCTGAGCGCGTCCAGGACACCGGGCGCCGGTCGCGCGGCCGACGCGCCTTCGAAGCGCAGCGCGCGCACCTCGTCCTGCTGGCGGCGATGCACGAAGTACTCCTGGAACGACAGCTCGCCGCCGTCCGTCGTGACCACGGTGCGCACGCGGTCGTCGCTCATCGGCAGCAGCGTGACCGCGACGCCGAACGCGCGGCAGACTTCGGCCGTGGCCTCGCTGAGCGAGCGGCCGGCCCGGAGCAGGCGCGTGCGCAGCAGGTGCGTCGCGATGTCCCGGTCGCCCAGCTTGAACCACGTCTCCTCGCCCAGACGCCCGGCCTGCTCCAGCGTGTGGTACGTGTCGCCGGCGAGCCCCCAGCCGGTCTCGGGATCGACGGCGTCCGCGAGCGTGTAGACCACGGTGTCGAGGTCGGGCGAGACGTGCAGCCCGAGGAACTCCTCGTCGTCGGCCGTATTGCCGATCACCGTGATGGACGCCGGGTCGACGACGTCGATCAGCCCGCGCAGAAATCGCGCGGCCCCCACGCCACCAGCGAGGACGGTGATCGTGGCTACGCGAAGTCCTCGGCGATCTTGACGAACGGCACGTCGGTCGGCGGCCTGGCGTGCCAGAGCTGGCCGGCGATCAGCTGCGCCGCGAGCAACAGCAGCCCGATCGCGAGCCCGCCGCGTCCGCCCGGCAGGAATCGCGACGCCGACCGCACGGCGCCCAGCAGCTGCTCCGCGGGCGACGGCTCGATCGGTACCCAGCGCGAGCCCGCCTCGGTGATCTCCACGTATCCAATGGGCAGCACGGCGCCGCCTCCGCCTCCGCCGCCCCCGCCTCCGTTGCCGGAGCCGCCCTGCTCGCGCGGGCCTTCGCCGCTGCCACCTCCGCCGCCGCCACCGAAGCCGAACGTGACGCGCGCGACCGGCACGACGGTCACCGCACCTGCGGTGATCGGCTCGCCGTAGATGGTCGAGACCGAGAGCCGGTCCTGGAAGCCTCTCGCGAGGCCGTCGATCAGATTGAAGACGTCGGGCATCATGTCGAGCCTCCTGCCAGATGGTTGGCCATGCCCACTCTGCGTGGGACAGGCTTTAGCCTGTCTTGGTGCTGCGGGACAGCTCAGCCTGTCTGCTTAGTTCCTACGTGGGACAGGCTTTAGCCTGTCGCGTCTAATCCTACGTGGGACAGGCTTTAGCCTGTCGCGTCTAATCCTCCGTGGGACAGGCTTTAGCCTGTCGCGTCTAATCCTCCGTGGGACAGGCTTTAGCCTGTCGCGTCTAATCCTACGTGGGACTCGCTTAGCCGGTCGCGCCCGCGCGCCCGAAGCGGAAGCCCTCCATGGGCGGCAAGCTGGGCGAACCGAGTCGCGACGCCAGCGCCTGCCCGACCACGACGAGCAGCAGCCGTCCGATGAAGCCGCGCCTGCCGCCGAACGGCAGCACGACCGCTGCGAGCGCGAGCGCCCGCAGCGCCATCTCCGCCCGCGATGGCTCCAGCGCCACCCAGCGCGCGCCGGAGCTGTCGATCTCGATGAAGCCGAGCGGCTGCACCATGCCGCCGCCGCCTCCACCGCCGCCCGCGGGCGCCGGCGCGGCCTCGCCGTTGCCGGACGCGTGGTGCGCTTCGCCGACGCCGCCGCCCGCGCCGAAGCCGAGCATCACGCGCGCGACCGGCACGACGGTGACGCCTCCGCGTTCGATCGGCTCGCCGTAGGCCACGTTCGCCGAGAGCCGTTCGGCGATCGCGTTCTTCACGCTCTCCAGGGTCTCGCTGACGTCCATCATGGCGCTGCCTCCTTAGCGGGTTGCGGGGGACAGTATAGCGGGTGGGAGTGGCCGGTTGTCAGTGGTCAGCCGTCAGCCGTCAGCCGTCAGTCGTCGGCCGTCAGCCGGCTTTTCGTCGCAGCCGAGCTCTGCGAGCTTGCGCCTGGCAGTTTCTAGCTCAGTCCCCGTTAGGCCCAGCGCTTGCAGAATCGCTGCGGCCTCTCGCATTGACCGGCAGGCCTCCTCGTCTTCTTTGTTAGCAGCTGCCAGTAAGCCGACGTTTATGAGGACGCTCGCCTCACCGAGCCGGTCTCCGATTTCGCGCTGGATGGCCAACGCATCGCTGTAGTACTTGCCAACCTGGTCTAGCTTGCCCTGGCGGAATAGCAGGTTCCCGATGTTCCCCAGTTGGCGAGCTTCTCCGGCTCGATAGCCGATCACACGATCGACCGATAGGGAGTCGCGATAGTACTTCTCGGCGCGCTTGTAGTCGCCACTTGCTGCGAAAGCGTTTCCGAGATTCCCAAGGTCTTGCGCCTCGCCAGGCTTGCTGCCGGACTTTCGATGGATTGCTAGCGCGGCCAGTAGTTGTTCCTTTGCCTGCTCGAGCAAGTTCCTCTCCCTGGAGATAAGGCCAAGCCCAGACAGGCTGTCGGCTTCGCCCTTCGCGTACCCTAAGTCGCGTGACAAATCAAGGGCATCGCGATGATACCGTTCGGCGCGGCCTAGGTTGCCGAAGTGACGGTAGATGACGCCAAGGTTGTTGAGATCATTGGCCTCGCCTTCGCCAAAACCGGCGTGGCGGTGAATCTCAAGGGCGTCGCGATGATAGTCCTTGGCGTGAACGAAATCGCCGCGGTCTCGGAGGACTAGTCCTATGTTGTCGAGCACTGCGCCCTCGAACGTCTTATCACCCGCCACGCGACTCGCTTCCAGAGCCTGGCGGTAGTGCGCCTCCGCCTCCTCCGGCTCGCTCAGGTAGTAAAAGCTGATACCGAGCAAATTGTGAAGCTGCGCCTTTGCCATGGGTTCAAGGTCGCGCCTGAAGGCCTCGAATAGTGCATCGATGGCCTCGCGTTCCTTGTGCTGGGCCTGCAGGTCGAGAGCTTCCTGTAGGAGCGCTTCCGTATTCGGCCCTGCCTCTCTGGCCAGTTCTTCGGTCCCGAGATCCGCAGCGCCTTGGGGGGCAGGCGTGCGCTGTGCGAACTGCTCCAGCAGCTCGCCGGCGAGGCTCTTGTAATCCACTTCCGGACGCCGCTGTTCGAACTTTTCATACCAGGCGTCGCGGCGTCGGCGCAGCTCGGTTGGGCTGTACTTTCGTCCCTTAGGACTCCTCTCGGCGTATGCGTGAACGTCGGCGTGGCACTGAAAGCAGAGCACGATCGCGTTCTCAAAGTCCTTGGTTCCGCCCTTGGCCTTGGGAACGATGTGGTGGATTTCGACTCGCGCGCCCGCCTGCTGCTCGCACAGACAACAGACCCGGCCAGACCTGACTAGGTGCTCCTCGCTGACTGCCTTGGCAAACCTGAAGTCGGTCACAGCCGCCTCCCTACTCCGCCAAGTGTACTATGGTCACCCCGTCGCCGCCCTCGTTGGGGACGGCGCTCTCGTACGAGCGCACCAGCGGGTGCTTCGCCAGCAGCTCGCGCACCTGGCGGCGCAGCGTGCCGGTGCCCCGGCCGTGCACGATGCGCACCCACGGCAGCGCCGCCCGGTACGCGCGGTCCAGGTACTGGTCGATCGCCGGCAGCGCTTCGTCGACCGTCTGGCCGCGCACCTCGATCTCCAGCGGCGGCGGCTCGACCGCGGAGACGCCCGCGGTCGCGCGCGTAGCGTCGATGGGCGGCGGGCCTTCGCCGTGCTTCGGCCGCTGGACGCGCTCGACCTGGTCCAGCCGCACGCGACCGCGCAGCGGCCCGAGGTGCAGCTCGACCTCGCCGCGCTCGTCCGGCCTGGCGAGCGCCTCGCCGTAGCGGTCGTAGCCCTGGATCCAGACCAGGTCGCCCGGCTCGATCTCCTCCGGCGACGGCCCGCCCTCGCCCTCCGGCGCGCGCTTCGGTGGCTTCGCCGGCTTCGGCGGCCGCTTCTCCTCGGTGCGCTGCTTGCGCTCCAGCGCCTTCGCCAGCCGCTCCGCCGCGCGCTTCACGCGCCCGCGCTCGATGTCCGCCTCGGCCTGCGTCAGGAGCTGGCGCACGGCCTCGGCGTCGCGCTCCAGGTCGGCCGTCGTGCGCTCGACCATCTCGTCCAGCCGCGACTCGACCTGCGCCAGCCGCTCCTCGGCTTGCGAACGCGCCTCCTCG
>JBBDNH010000336.1:0-1692 GCA_040877745.1 Dehalococcoidia bacterium | reverse complement strand
GTGACCTGCATGGCGAACGAGAAGTAGTCGTTGATCGTGATCATGGGCTGCAGCGACTCGGTCGCGAACCCGAGGAAGAATTTCAGACCAAAGGGGAGGACCAGGAAGAACGCCAGCGCCGCGCCGCCCAGGAAGAGAAGCACGCTCGACAGCAGCGCCGGTATGAAGATCCGCTTCTCGTTCTCCATCAGCCCCGGCGCCACGAAGCGCCAGAAGTGATAGAACACGATCGGCAGCGCGATCACGACGCCGACGAAGATCCCCACTTTGATCGAGACCATGAACGGCTCGGTGGGATGGAGGTAGGTGAGCCTCCCATCCTCCAGCAGCGGTCGCACCGGACGGGTGAGGAACCCGATCACGTCGTACTGGGTCGTCACCCAGAAGCCGGCGCACGCTCCCACGACCAGCGCGCCCAGGCTCCACAGCACACGGCACCGCAGCTCCTCGAGGTGCTCGATGAACGACATGGTGGCTTCCGGATGCGGGCGCGGGACAAGGGACATCACGAACGTCTGGCTACTCCTCCTCCGGCTCGCGAAGGCCCCGCAGCTCGTTCATGAATTCGGTCACGTCCTTGAACTGACGATAGACGGAGGCGAAGCGGACGTAGGCCACCTCATCGACCTCCTGCAACTCCGTCATCACCTGCTCTCCCAGCCACCGGCTCTCGACTTCGACGCGACCGGACTCCTCGAGCCGCTGCTCGATCCGGGCCACGGCGGCTTCGATGGTGTCGATGTTGACCGGGCGCTTCGTGCAGGCGGTGACGATCCCGAAGAGGAGCTTCTGGCGGTCGTACGGTTCCCGGCGGCCATCTCGCTTGACCACCTGGCGCGGAAACAGCTCCACCGACTCGTAGGTCGTGAACCGCTTTCCGCACGCTTCGCACTCGCGGCGCCGCCGCACCGCACGACCCTCCTGGCTGGACCGCGTGTCCACGACGCGGTCTTCGTCGGCTCCGCAGAAGGGGCAGCGCACGACGCGTCTACCGTCAGGAGCCCAGCTGGCGTCTCGCGGCGTCCGCCTCCGCCGAGTTGGGGTACTGCTGGATCAGCTGCTGATATGCAGCACGGGCGCGCTCCTCGTCTCCCTGCGCCCGGTAGGCGTCGCCGATCTTGCGGAGCGCCAGCGGTGCCTTGGAGCTGTCCGGCCAGCGGGAAGGCACCTCGCGCAGTTCGGCGATCGCCGAGTCCCAACGCTCCTGGTCGTACCACGTGGTCCCCACCCAGTACTGCGCGTCGCTCGCGCTGAGCCCGTCGGGGAACCGGCGCAGGTATTCGGCGAACCCCTCGCGCGCGAGGTCGAGTCGTCCCTGCTGGTAATCGGTGATGGCGGCGTTGTAGAGCGCGATCGGATCCACGTCGCCGACCGCGGCCGCGCTGTCGGACGGCGCGGGCTGGGGGCTCGGCGTGAAGCGTCGCATCTGCTCGATCCGGCTCTCCGTGCCGCGTAGCGCGCTCTCCACCGCGTTCATCTGAGTCCTGACCGCGCCCAGGTCGGCCTTGAAGTCGGCGCGAATCTGGGTCAGGAGCTGCTCCATCCGCGCCAGCGTCTGCTGCGCGGCGTCGAGCTGGGCCTGCAGGTCGTCCTGGCGCTCCAGCACCCGCTGGTGCTCGACGATCAGCGCATCGATGTCGCCGCGCGTGGCGCACGCCGCTCCCACCAGGGCGAGCGCCGCGGCCGCGCCCC
>JBBDNH010000335.1:2366-9128 GCA_040877745.1 Dehalococcoidia bacterium | reverse complement strand
GAGGATCAGGCCTGGGAACGCCGCGCCGGCCTCGCCCGTGCGCTGGACGAAGCTGTCGACCACACCGCCGTAGTAGCCCGAGAGGATGCCCATGAACGATCCGCCGACAACGCCGATGCCCACCGCGGCGGCCCCAATCATGAGCGAGATGCGCGCTCCGGCGATGACCCTGCTGAGCATGTCGCGGCCGAGATGGTCCGTGCCGAATGGATGCTCCCAAGACGGGTACTGGAGCTGGGCGTCGATGTCAGACGCGCGCGGCTCGTACGGCGCAATGTAGGGCCCGATGGTGCCCAGGACGATGAAGCCGATCACGAGCAGCAAGCCAATGACGCCGAGCGGGTTGCGCCGCGCGACGAGCCCGAGCGCGCGCCAGCGACCCCCCTGCTGCGGCAAGCTGACGACCTGTTCCTCGGGCAGCGCGATGGAGCCGGTCGCCATCTATCTGAACCTCACCCGGGGGTCGATGTAGGCGTATGACAGGTCCTGCAACAGATTGAGTATGACCACGATGAGCGCCGTGTACAGCACGGTGAACTGCACGACCGGCAGGTCGCGCGCGATGACCGACTGGAAGAAGAAATTCCCCAGGCCATCGATGCTCATGACGCGCTCCAAGATCACGGAGCCGCTGAACGCCGTTGCCAGCGTGAACGTGAGCACGGTGATGATCGGGGCCAGGGTGTTCCGGAACGCGTGGCGGATGACGACCGCCTGCGGATGCAGCCCCTTCGCCGTGGCGGTGCGAACGTAGTCGCTGCGTAATACCTCCAGCATCGTCGAGCGCACGAGGCGCATCAAACCCGCCGCGCCGCCGATGCTGAGGATCAACGTCGGCGGGACGAACATGCGGATGTTCGTCCACGGATCGTCGAAGACAGAGACGTATCCCCCCACAGGCGCGGCGTAGTTCCATATGATCGACGGGATCACGATCAGCAGCACGAGCAGGAAGAAGTCCGGGATCGATTGCCCGAACACGGCCAGCACCCGCACGATGTAGTCGAGCGGTGTGTTGCGCATCACGGCTGATAAGATGCCGAACGTCACGCCGATGGTGCCGCCGAAGAAGAGCGTAAGGAACATGATCTCGAAGCTGATCGGCAGCCGGCGGGTGACCTCGTCCAGGACGTCCTGGCCGCCGTAGTATGTCGTTCCCAAGTCCCCTGTAAAGACGTCCCTCATCCAGTCGAAATACTGCACGATCATCGGCCGGTCGAGGCCGAGGACGGCGCTGATCTCGTCGCGGCGCTCCGGCGTGCACTGCTGCCCGCAGAGGATGGTGGCGGTATCGCCCGGCAGCACGCGCAGCATGAAGAAGGTCAGCGCGGAAATCGCGATCGCGATGATCGGGATGAACGCCAGCCTTCGCAGGGCGAAACGCCACATAGCGTCTTAGCTCCCGCGCAGCGCGGTGTCGATCCAGGCGCGCCCGTTGAACAGCCCGAACGAGCCCCTTCCGCTCACAATGCCCTTGTACCAGTGCCAGCGCGCCCCGAAGCTCACGCTGGAGTAGAGGTTAATCATCGGCGGCCACTTGTTGATCAGCATCCGCTGGGCATCGTGGATCTTCTGCGTGCGCTCTTCGGTGTCGAGCGTACGGACGATGTCGTGGAACGCGGCGATGTACTCGTCGTCGAAGAAGCCCATGTTGTTGCGCCCGCGCGCGTCGTCCAGCGGGCCGATGGGCGATGAGTCAGAGTAGAACGCCAGCGGCAGATAAGCGTCCTCGTACGGCAGGTGCGTGAAGAGCGTCATGTCGAAGTCGCCCTGGTTCAGGGTGTTGGGCAGCCAGACGGTGAGCAGGTCCTGCGGCTCCAGCCGCACGTTCACGCCGGCGCGGCCAAGCTGCTCCTGCAGCACAAGCGCCCGGTCGGCGGTCGCATCGCCGGGGCTCGGGTACTTCAGCGTGTAGGTCTGGTCAAACGGGAAGCCCGCGTCCTCAAGCATCGCGCGTGCTTCCTGTGAGTCGCTCCGGAAGTACTCCTCGGCGTATTCGTCCTGCGACAGCGCATCGCGTTCGAGTGCCGGCTGGACGATGCCGCTGGGCACGCCGCCGGCGGCGTCGATCTCGACCAGGGCGATCAGCTCGTCGCGGTCGACCGCAAGGTGGATCGCTCGCCGGACACGCTCGTCGTCGAACGGCGGGGTCATCTTGAGCATCAGCACGTTGTACGAGCGGGAGAGGTCGGAGGTGATGATGATGTCGTCACCCAGATCCGACTTCATCTGGTCCGCCTCGATCTTGTTGGGCAGACCGACGGAGTCAAGGTTGCCGGCGCGGAACTGTGCGCGCGCTGCGGCCGCCTCGGTTATCAACACGTAGTCGATGCCGGCCAGGAACGGCTCGCCCGGGATCCGCCAGTTCGGGTGGCGCCGGAACTTGAGATTTTCGCCGTTGTTGTGGCTGTCGAGCAGGAACCGGCCCGAGCCGATGACGTCGCGGGACAGGTCGAAGAGGTCCTCGTCCAGCGTCTCCACGGGCAAGATCGAGCTGCTGAAGGCAGAGCCCGCGGCAGCCGTACCGAACATGAACGCGAAGGGCTCGCTCTGCCGGATGATGACCGTGAGGTCGTCCGGCGTCTCCATGCCCGACCAGACATTGCGCATCCACTCCCGGCCGAGGCCGAACGGGTCGTCGCGGAAGCGCTCCCAGCTCGGGTTCACGTCGGAAGAGAGGACCTGCCTGCCGTCGACCGGAGGCTTGTCGTGATAGAAGGCCTCCTTCATCGTGATGATCGTCTCGAGGCCTTCCGGGTCCACCATCTCGATGTTCTCGGCCAGCATGAGCTCCGGCTCGCCGGTGTCGATGGGCGTGTACCAAAAGTGGTCGTAGGCGGTGAATCCGAAGATGCCCGAAGAGGCGAGTGATGTTGGTCCGAAGGGGCTGAGCGAGGGGTAGGGGCTGGTCTGCGACTGGCGCAGGATGCCTTCGGTGGTGGGTGTTTCGTCCGCTGCGGGCGTCAGATTGCCGTCGGGGCCGTTGCCGTTGCCGCCGTCGTCGCCGCAGCCCACCAGCGCGATGCCGGCTGCTCCCAGCGCCGTACCGCCCGTCGCCGCCAGCATCCGCCGGCGGCTCAGTCGCTGTTTGAGGAACCTGTCGTAGACCCGCGCCATGCGATGCCTCCTCCCGTAGGCCGAACGGAGCACAGGCAGTGGCGCCCCGACCCCGCACGGCTTCCTCGTTCACTGAATGTCATTCATGTATACTGAAACGCGTGACTTGTCAAGCGCTAGGAGCGCCAGAGACTCGCGCTTGACGCTTCCTCCAACCAAGACCTAGAATCCAAGACGCCGCCCACCATGCCCAACGAAGGCCCTGGTCCGGACCTGGCTGAGTTGCTCGACCTCGACTACGGGGACTTCAGCGACGACCTGCCGTTCTACGAATCGATCGCGCAGCGCTGCGAGCGTCCGCTCCTGGAGCTGGGCGTTGGAACGGGGCGGGTCGCGATCCCGCTCGCCCGCCTGGGCTACGACGTCTGGGGCATCGACAGCTCCGAAGCAGCGCTGGCGCGGGCGCGCTGCAAGGCCGGGCCGGACCTGGATGCGAGGCTTCGCCTCCAGCAGGCGGACATGCGTGAATTCAAGCTCGGCCAGTTGTTCGACCTGATCTTCGCCGGCTTCGGCGGCTTCCATCATCTGCTCACCACGGAAGAACAGCTCGCCTGCCTGCGTAGCGTCGAACGCCATCTCGCGCCGGGCGGCCTGTTCCTGTGCGACCTGCGTCCGATCTCGCACGAGCCGTGGGATGCCGGCGACAGCGTGCCGCTCTCGCACGACTGGACGCGCGTCCTGCCGAGCAGTGGCGAGACGGTGATCAAACTCCGCTCCGTCCGCGCCGATCCCGACAGCCAGGTCAAGCGCGATACGAGCATCTACGACACCATCGCGCCCGACGGCGCCGTTCGCCGGACCATCCATGAGGTTGACCTTCGCTTCACGACGCGCTACGAGATGGAGAGACTCCTTCATGCGGCGGGGCTGGAGCCCGACCAGGTGTACGGCGACTACGATCTTGCTACGTACGACCACGACAGCCAGTACATGATCACCGTCGCACGCAAACAAGGAAGCAGGAACGCCTCATGATCGTCGCGCTGGACGCGATGGGTGGAGACAGAGCGCCAAAGGAGCCGGTGCGCGGCGCCTTGCTAGCGCATCGCGAGCTCGGCATCCAGGTCGCGCTCGTCGGCGCGCCGGAGATCATTCGCGAGGAGCTGGCCCACCACGGCACGCCTCCTTCCGGCATCGAGATCGTCGCAGCGAGCGAGGCGATCGGCATGGACGAGCAGCCGGCGCAGGCCGTGCGCCAGAAGAAGGACGCTTCGATCAACGTCGCGATGGATCTGGTGAAGCGCGGCGTCGCGAACGGCGTCGTCTCGGCGGGCAACACCGGCGCCGTCATGGCGTCCGCGTTGCTCAAGCTCGGCCGCGTCCCGGGCGTCGAGCGGCCGGCCATCGGCACCATGGCGCCGTACACGGACCTCGGCATCCTCGTCCTGGACGTGGGCGCGAACGCGGACTGCAAGCCATCCTATCTGGTGCAGTTCGCGCAGATGGGCTCCGTCTACATGGAGAGGGTCTTCGGCGTGGCGCGGCCGCGCGTGGGCCTGCTTAACATCGGCGAAGAGGACACCAAGGGCAACGAACTGATGCAGCAGGTCTACCCGCGCCTCCAGCAGATCGACATCAACTTCGTCGGTAACGTCGAGCCGGACCGCGTTCACCTCGCGGTGGCCGACGTGCTCGTCACCGATGGCTTCACCGGCAACGTCGCCGTGAAGGTGACCGAGGGCACCGCCGATTTCATCTTCGCGCAGCTCCGGACCGCGATCATGAGCCGGCTGCAGTACCGGCTGGCGGCGCTCGTGCTGCGGCCGGCGCTGATGGCGATGCGCCGGCGGATGGACTACGGCGAGTATGGCGGCGCGCCGCTGCTCGGCGTCGACGGCGTGGTGATCGTCGCGCACGGCCGGGCGGACAGCCAGGCGATCAAGAACGGCTTGCGGCTCGCCCGCGAGGCGGCGGGCTCCGGGATGCTGGACGCGCTCAGGGGCGCGTTCAAGCGTCAGGCGCCGGAAGAGCCTCAGACCGCTAGCGCGACGCCGGTCCCAGGCGAGACCAGAGTTTGAGCGCCTCGCGCAGGTCGCGCTGGCGCTTGTCGTCCAGGGGCACACCCTCCAGCACGCAGCGCTGAAGGTGCAACTCCATGATGATCACGCCCACCTGCTCCACGGCCGCGCGCACGGCGAGCACCTGCGTCAGCAGGTTGTCGCACGGCTCCGAGTTGTCGTCGGAGCAGCACTCCTCCCACTTATCGAGCATCCGCTCGATGCCGCGCACCTGGCCCTCGACGCGCCGCAGCCGCGTCCTTGCTTGGTCGGTAAGATCTCGTTCAGCCATCTCGTCTCAAATGTAAGCGCAGAGCTTCGTCTGCGTTGACATACCCCTGGGGGTATGATAGCATGTGGAGGGTCGATGTCAAGTCAAGTCTGGGGAGGAGCACACACATGACAAAACCACGTGACGTCACCGATGACGACTTCGAGCAGGAGGTCCTGAAGGCGGAGAAGCCGGTCCTAGTCGACTTCTGGGCTCCATGGTGCGGCCCCTGCCGGATGGTCGCCCCTGTTGTTGAGGAGCTGGCGGAGGAGTACGAAGGTAAGGTCGACTTCGTCAAGCTCAACACGGACGAGAACCCGAACATCACGGTCAAGTACGGCGTGCGCAGCATCCCGACGCTGCTCGTCTTCAAGGGCGGCGAGCCTGTGGGGCAGATCGTGGGCTTCCGGCCCAAGAGCGACCTGCAGAAGCGCCTGGACGCCGTCGTCTAAGATCGCCCACCCTACCCTGTTGATCGCCGGAGCGCGACGTGCCGAATGAAGAGCAGCACTACGACATCGTGATCATCGGCGCGGGACCGGCCGGCCTCGCCGCGGGCCTCTACGCTGCGCGCGCCCGGCGTCACACGATCCTCCTCGAGCGCAACGTCACGGGCGGACAGATCGCGCTCACCTCCACGGTCGAGAACTACCCCGGCCTAGATGAGGTGAACGGCTTCGACCTGGGCCAGATGATGCAACGCCAGGCCGAGAAGTACGGCATGGAGACCGGCTACACCGAGGTCACCGGCCTCGACCGCCGCGATGGCCTGCACGTCGTCCATACGAAGGCCGGCGACTACACGGCCAAGGCGGTCATCATCACCGGCGGCGCCGACTACAACCGGCTCGGCGTGCCGGGCGAGGAGGAGCTGACCGGCAAGGGCGTCTCCTACTGCGCCACCTGCGACGCCGCCTTCTTCAAAGACCAGGTCTGCGCGGTCGTCGGAGGCGGCGACGCTGCGCTGGACGAAGGGCTCTTCGTCACGCGCTACGCCTCCAAAGTACACGTCATCCACCGTCGCGACGCGCTGCGGGCGAGCAAGATCCTGCAGGAGCGCGCCTTCGCGAATCCGAAGATGGAGTTCATCTGGGACACCGTTGTCGAAGCGATAGAGGGCGAGGACGGCGTCGAACGGCTGCAGCTGCGCAACGTGAAGACGAACGAAGAGTCGACGCTCGATGTCGGGGCGGTCTTCATCTTCGTCGGCCTAACGCCGAACACGGACTACCTCGAAGGCATCGTCAAGCTGGACGCAGGGCGTCACATCTACGTGAACGAGTGGATGGAGACCGAAGTGCCCGGCCTGTTCGCTGCCGGAGACGTGCGCGCGAACTCCGCCCGGCAGGTGGTGAGCGCCGCCGGAGACGGCGCAAC
>JBBDNH010000335.1:0-2356 GCA_040877745.1 Dehalococcoidia bacterium | reverse complement strand
GGGTGAGCGCGGCCCCTTGCCCAAGCCTTACGCGAGACGGCGCAACCGCCGCCATTCGCGCCGACCATTACATCTCCGACAACTTCAACGAGTAATCCCGCCGTTACTTGACCGTTTCTAAGACTGCTGGATAGACTTGCCCTGCGTCCTGGGGTGGGGAGCCTCCTGCGTACGAGGTACCTCCTGTCCTGTGGCCCACCCCGAATGGGTGGGCTGTTTTGACTCACACGCTGGGTGAACCAGCCGTTCGAGGTGGTGCAAGGTGCGACTGGCCTGGACCAGGCTGCTTTCTCTAGGAATCGTCGCTGTTGCGATCGCCGCACTCGCGGCGGAGCTGCTGATCATCGCGGCGCCGGGCCGCGTCGTCGACTACGCCGGCGCGTCGCTCGACCCGACGGTCGTTCCGACGATCGCGGCTGCCGGCCTGGAAGCAACGCAGCCTCCTACTGCCGTGCCCCCCAGCGCCACTCCGAGTCCGACCGCAACCGCTACCGCGACCGTCGTGCTGGCGACCCCGACGGCGACGCAGCCGCCGACGGCCACGCAGCCGCCGACGCCCACGCTGTGCGGCGCGTGTCCGGCAATCAGCGTCGGCTCTACCGCGATTGGCCCGAGCAGCGAGCGTTCGGTCGACGTCCGGGCGCACAACATCGCGGCGCCCGGCCTGGGCGCGTGGACGGTGGACGTCACCTACGACCCGTCGGTCGTCACGGTCGCCGGCTGCAGCGCGCAACAGGGCGGCGTTTGCAACGCCGCGTTCGCGCCGAACATCGTTCGCGTGGTTGGGAGTAACGCCGGAGGGCTGCTGGGAACCTCCACGCTGGGGAGCATCCGTTTCACCTGCGACCAGCTCGGCGTGAGCCCGCTCACGACGGCAGCGCCCATTTTTGCGGACGCCACCGCCGGCAACCCACAGGGCATCGATGCGGCCATCCTGGCCGGGTCGGTCACGTGCAGCGCCGAGGAGCCGCCGACACAGACGCCGACCAGCACCTCGTCCGGCGTGCCGACATCGACGCCCACGCGCACGCAGCCGCCGGTTGCGCAGCCGGGCGCGACCAGCACGCCCACGGCCCGGCCAACGCGTGTCCTCGTCATCGCGCTGCCGCCGGCGCCCGCTCCGCCGGCTCCCGGCCCAGGCGACGGCGGCGGCGCATCATCGTCTCCGCCGCAGCAGCAGCCGTCCGGCGAGCAGCCCCAGCAACAAGAGCAGGCCGCTCCCACCAGCGCTCGGCCTCTGAGCACGCCGGCAAGGCTGGCGACGAGGACCGCCGCGACGCCGCCCGTACCGACGCCAACGTCGATCGCGCAGCCGACCTCGGTTGTGGCAGGCGAGGTCGAGGAGCCGCCGTCCGGCGGCGGTCCGGAGGAGCCGGTGCGCGAGGTCGAGGTTCCGGACAACGTCGTGCCTGAGGTGACGGGCGCGGTTCTCAGCCCGGACCAGCTCTCGACAGACGTAGGCGTCGTGGGAACGAATATCGTCCTGGCGCTGATCCTGCTGCTCGTCCTGCTCGTCACGTCGACGCTCTTCAACGACACGCTGACCGAGAATCGCGAGGACATCGAAGGGTTCATCGGGCGCGTTGCCACGCCCTTCCTCTGGCTGGGCGCGCTCTGGTCGGCGGGCGGGCGCTCGCTCGGCATGCACCCGAGGATCGCCCGGCTGCTCGGCCCGCTCGCGGTGCTGCTCGCAACCGCCGTGATCTACACCCTGCAGGAGCCGGGCGCCGGGCTGAACGGCGAAGGCATGCTGCTCTTCTTCAGCCTGCTGATCGGTGTCGGCATCCTCACGTACGTCTACGAAGGCGGCGAGGTCCTCGTCACCGAGCGCAGCTATCGAGTGCCGGCCGGCGTGCAGATCGTGCCGTTCGCGCTCGCGCTGGCGGTGGGCTTCGTGCTGCTATCCCGTGTGGTGGAGTTCGAGGCGCCGGTGGTCTACGGCTTCGTCGCGTCGGCGACGGTGATCGGCATCGCCAGCCTCGATGACCGCCAGTCGGCGGTCGCCGTAGCGGTCCCCGCGTTCGTCCTGCTCGCGCTCAGCCTCACCGCCTGGGCGCTGATCGGCCCCCTGCGAGACTTGGGCGGCGACAGCGGAGACTGGTTCGCCCACCTGCCTTCGGAGACGGCGGCGCTCGTCTTCGCGGGCGGCATTGAGGGGTTGCTGTTCACGATGATCCCGCTCACGTTCACGGACGGCGGCAAGATTTTTCGCTGGCAGCGCGGCGTGTGGTTCGCGCTCTTCGCCATCCCGGCGTTCATGTTCTGCTGGGTGCTGCTCAACCCCGCCGCCGAACAGTTCGACGCGCTGGTGGAGCGCAAGGTGATCGTCGCACTGAGCCTTGTCGCCGCGTACGCC
>JBBDNH010000334.1:0-9147 GCA_040877745.1 Dehalococcoidia bacterium | reverse complement strand
ACGCTTCGGCAAGCAGGGCCGCGGCTACAACGTCAAGCGGCTCCTCGAAGAGATCCGCCAGATCCTGGGCCTCACGCGCGAATGGTCGATGGTGCTCGTCGGCGTGGGCCAGCTCGGCCGCGCCATCCTCGGCTACGCCGGCTTCATCCCGCAGGGCTTTCGCATCATCGCCGCGTTCGACGCGTCGCAGAGCGTCGTCGGGAGCGAAGCTGGTGGGCTGATCGTGAAGCCGGTGAGCGACCTGCCGCGCTTGCTGCGCGAGAACCCGGTCGACATCGCCATCGTCGCCGTTCCAGGGGCAAGCGCCCAGCAGGTGATCGACACGCTCGTCGCGAACGGCGTGAAAGCGATCCTGAACTACGCGCCGATCGCGCCCCAGGTGCCGCCGCACGTGCGCATCAAGGACATCGACCCCGTCCTCGCGCTCCAGAGCATGACGTTCTACGTCAAGGACGTCGCCGCGTCCGCCAAGTAGCGCGCGATCAATCCCGAGACGCGTGCTAGAATGACCCGCCCTCGGCGAAGCCGATGGTGTTGTCTGCCATCATGATTCCACGACTCGTCGGCGGCTTGGCGCTCCTCGGAACCGTGCACGGCGCTGTCTCTGTCTTGTTCGCGCACCGGTTCACCTGGCAACAAGGAAACCCGGGCCTTCACGTCATCGACGCCAGCCCCGCCGACGAGGGGCTACCGTTCGAGGACATCACCTTCCCGGCTGACACCGACGGGCTTACGATCTCGGGCTGGCTCATCTCACACGACGACAGCGGGACAGCCGTCGTCATGGTCCCGTCAGGCGGGCATAACCGGCTCAATCGCCCCATCGACCCGGGACGAACCGCGCGCGCCCAGCTGACGCTGGCGAGATCGCTATGGGCGCGCGGCCACACCGTGCTCCTCTACGATCCGCGCGGCACAGGGCGTTCGGAGGGGAGCCGGCTCTCGTACGGCTTCCTGGAAGCTCGCGATCTAGTCGGGGCCCTGCGATTTCTGGAGGGGCGAGGCTATGCACCAGCGCGCGTGGGAGTCCTGGGTTGGTCGATGGGAGCGGCGACCGCCATGTTCGCGCTGACCAGGGTACGCTATGGCGGGCTGGTCGCCGACAGTGCCCTCGCGAGCTTCTCAAACGAAGACATCGCCCGTTACGCCGCGTCGGGCCTCGGCCTCCCGCTCGCCCTGGCGCGAGCAGTGACGCCGGTCATGACGTTCGGCGTCTTCGCGGCTGCGCGCCTTCTGTGGGGCATCGACCTGCGGGCGCGTGCCATAGACGCCCTCAGAGAGCACCCCGTACCAATCCTGGTGATTCACGGCGCAGAGGACTCCCAGGTGCCGGTCGCCATCGCCCCGCGGCTGGCCGAGGCCGCTGGAGACGCGTTCATCAGCGCCCACTTCCTCGACGGCGTCGACCACGTACGGGCCTACGCCTCGGACCCGGCCTGGTACGTGCGGACAGTCGGAGGCGCCTTGGAGATGATGTTGTCTACGTCTCCGCGCGCCGCCTTGTCGCCTGGCCTTGACCCTTGACCCTCGGGGTTAGGGAGGCGGGGAGCCCGCCTACGCGCTGGCGACCAGCGCTTCCTCTTCCGTCGGCTGGCTGCGCTGGATCACGTCCCAGTGCTCCAGCGCCACGCCCGTGCCGATCGCCGTGCATTCGAGCGGGTTGTCGGCAAGGTGGCAGGCGATGCCCGTCTCCTGTGTGAGCAGCACGTCCAGGTGGCGCAGCAGCGCTCCTCCACCGGCGAGCACCAGCCCCCGGTCGATGACGTCGGCGGCCAGCTCCGGCGGCGTGCGCTCCAGCACGCTGCGCACGGTCTGCACAATGCTTCCCAGGCTATCTTGAAGCGCCTGCGTAATCTCATTGCTGCTCAGCGTGATCGTGCGCGGCAGGCCGCTCACCTGGTCGCGGCCCCGCACGGCCATCGTCAGCTCCTCTTCGAGCGGGATCGCGCTGCCGATGCCGATCTTCACGTCCTCGGCCGTGCGCTCGCCGATGAGCAGGTTGTGGCGGCGCTTTGCGTAGGCGATGATCGCGTCGTCCATGCGGTCGCCCGCGATGCGCGCCGACTCCGACACGACGATGCCGTACATCGAGATCACGGCGGCCTCCGTGCGCCCGCCGCCGATGTCGACGATCATGTTCCCGCTGGGCGTGCTCACCGGGATGCGCGCGCCGATGGCGGCAGCGAGCGGTTCCTCGATGAGCCGCGCGGGCCGGCGCGCGCCCGCCTGCTCGGCGGCGTCCGCAACGGCTCTGCGCTCGACGCTCGTCACGCCGGCCGGGATGCAGATCATCACCTCCGGCTTGACGAAGTTCAGCCGGCCAACGACCTTGTTCACGAAGTAGCGCAGCATCGCCTCGGTGATCAGGTAGTCCGCGATCACGCCGTCCTTCATGGGGCGGATGACGGAGATCGAGTCCGGCGTGCGGCCCATCATGTCGCGCGCCTCGAACCCGACGGCAACAACTCTGTTGTCGCGGTTCGCCAGCGCGCCCACGGCCGGCTCGTTCACCACGATGCCGCGGCCCTTCACATAAACGAGGACGTTCACCGTCCCCAGGTCGATCCCGAGGCGCTTCGGTAGCATTCGCTTCCCCTCTCAGTCGGCCCGAGTCGTCCGCCGGACGTCGCCGCCCAGCGAACGGAGCTTGGTATCCAGTGCCTCGTACCCGCGGTCGAGGTGGTAGATGTCGCTCAGTTCGGTCTTGCCCTCGGCCGCCAGCGCCGCGACGACGAGCGCCGCCCCCGCACGCAGGTCCATGCAGCGCACGGGCGTGCCGTACAGATGCGTCGGCCCGTTCACGATCGCCGTCTGGCCTGCGGTCACGACGTCGGCGCCCATCTTTCGCAGCTCGCTAATGTAGAGCAGCCGGTTGTCGTAGACGCGCTCGTGGATCACGCTAACGCCCTTCGCCTGCGTGAGGAAGGCCGCCAGCGGCGGATGCAGGTCGGTCGCCAGGCCGGGATACGGTACCGCCTGCGCGGTGACGGCGCGATACGCGTCCGTGCCGGTCACGACCAGTCCACCCTCCATCGGGCGCAGGTGCGCGCCGGCCTCCTGCAGCTTCCAGATCAACGCGTCGAGGTGCTCCGGCACCGCCTCCAGGATCTCAGCCTCTCCTCGCGTCGCGGCGACGGCGACGGCAAACGTGCCCGCCTCCATCCGATCGGGGATGATCCGGTGCGTCGTACCGTGCAGCTCTTTCACGCCTTCGATCTCGATCACGTTGCCGCCCGCGCCGCGGATGTGCGCGCCCATGCGGTTCAGCATCTCGACCAGGCTGACGACCTCCGGCTCCGCGGCAGCGTTGATGACCGTCGTGACGCCGTCGGCGAGCGTCGCGGCGAGGACGACGCTGAGTGTGCCCATCACGCTGGGGTAGTCGAGCACGACGCGGGCGCCACGCAGGCGGTCGGCCTCGGCGACGAACTGGTCGCCGCGCCGGTAGACGTCCGCGCCCAGCGCCCGGAAGCCGGCGAGGTGCACATCGACCGGCCGCAGGCCGAGGACGTCGCCACCGGGCGGACAGCAGGCGGCCCGTCCGAAGCGCGTCAGCAGCGGGCCCATCACGAGGAAGCTCGCGCGCAGGTTCACGACGAGGTCGCTCGGCGCTTCGAACGAGTCCACCTTCGCCGCATTGATGCGCAGCCGCGACGGCGAAAGCGTCTCCACCTCGGCGCCGAGCTGGCCGAGGATGGCCGTCATATAGGTGATATCTTCGATCTCGGGGACGTTCTCGAGGACGCAGTCCTCCGAGGAGAGGAGCGCGGCGACCATGGCATGGTCGGCCGCGTTCTTGTTGCCGCTGACGCGGACCTGGCCCCGCAGGGGCCGGCCACCCTCGATGACCAGACGCTCACTCATCACTCGGCCTCCCGCCGACCAGCACTGCAGCGAGCATACCGAGCGCGCGATACGCGCGCAAGCGGCAAGACATAAGCCAGCGTTCGACAGGTGGGTACCGTCGACGGTGCAGGCGCCGCCACCCGGCGCTTTGCGCGCCAGATCACCATCTGCTACTGTTCGCTCAAACCTGGCATGAGCGAAGCTACCCCAGCACCCACCGTCGACCTCGACACGCTCGCATCGCTGTGCAAGCGGCGCGGCTTCGTGTTCCCCAGTAGCGAGATCTACGGCGGCTTCGAGAGCACCTGGGACTACGGCCCCCTCGGCGTCGAGCTGAAGCAGAACGTGAAGCGCGCCTGGTGGCGGGCGATGGTCCAGGAGCGCGACGACATCGTCGGTCTCGACTCGTCCATCCTTATGTCACCTAAGATCTGGGACGCGAGCGGCCACACCAGCCACTTCACGGACGCGCTCGTCGAGTGCAAGAGCTGCCATCGACGCTACCGCGAGGACGAAGCCGCGGGCGTCTGCCCCGAATGCGGCGGGGAGCTGAGCGAAGCGCGCCAGTTCAACACGATGTTCAAGACCTTCGTCGGCCCGGTGGAGGACGAATCGACGGTCGCCTGGCTCCGTCCGGAGACCGCGCAGGGCATGTTCGTCAACTTCGAGAACGTGCTCAACACCACCCGGCGCAAGCTGCCGTTCGGCATCGCGCAGCAGGGCAAGGCGTTTCGGAACGAGATCACGACAGGCAACTTCTTCTTCCGCACGCGCGAGTTCGAGCAGATGGAGATGGAGTTCTTCGTCCGGCCCGGCACCGACGACGAGTGGTACGACTACTGGCGCAACGAGCGGCTGAACTGGTTCATCCGCTTTGGCGCCACGCCCGAGCGCCTGCGCCTGCGCGAGTACGACCCGAGCGAGCTGGCGCACTACTCGTCCGGCACCACCGACGTCGAGTTCTTCTTCCCGATGGGCTGGTCGGAGCTGGAGGGCATCGCCAAGCGCACCGACTACGACCTGAAGAAGCACGCCGAAGCGAGCGGCAAGCGCCTGGAGTTCTTCGACGAAGAGGCGAACGAGCAGATCGTGCCCTACGTCGTCGAGCCGGCTGTCGGCGTCGACCGCTGCATGCTGATCTTCCTGCTCTCGGCGTACGTGGAAGAGGAGGTGCGCGGCGAGAAGCGCACACTGCTGCGGCTCCACCCCGCCCTGGCCCCGATCAAGGTGGCCGTGCTGCCGCTGAGCCGCAACGAGAAGCTGGCGCCGACCGCGCGTCGGGTCTGGGACCTGCTCCGGCCGCGCTTCATGACGCAGTACGACGACGCCCAGAGCATCGGCCGGCGCTACCGGCGCCAGGACGAGATCGGCACGCCGCTCTGCGTCACCGTCGACTTTGACACGATCGACGACGACGCGGTCACCATCCGCGAGCGGGATAGCATGGAGCAGCTGCGCGTCCCCATCGCGAACCTCATCGACGCCGTCCGGGAACGGCTGCCGGACGTCTGGTAGACCCGCCCGAAGCGCCGGTTGCACTCTCCGGCCAAATGAGCGTATGATGTGCTGGTGAACATACGTTCGTGCCCGCAACGCGTAGGGACAGAGCTTTAGCTCTGTCCTAGTCCTAGCTCATGGCATGAGATTCACACCCCGCCGGTCTTCACCCAGACTCCCGTCGTTCGACTACGTCGGCGAGCACTCTTACCACCTCGTCTTCAACACACGCCGGCGCTGCCCGCGCTTCTCGGATGCAAGCATCGCCACGACCTGCCTCCACCTGCTGGAAGCTAGCAGCGCGAGATATGGCGTCCAGATCCCGGCATACTGCTTCATGCCCGATCATCTTCACCTGCTCGTAGTCGGCGCCGACTCAGCGCCCCTATATCGCTTCGCTCAGCACTTCAAGCAAGCGACCGGCTATCGTCATCAGGGCCTGTGGCAGCGGAGCTTCTATGACCACATCCTTCGAAGCGAGGAGGCCGAGGAGGCGGTGGCATTCTACATTTGGGAGAATCCCGTGCGAGCCGGACTCGCGGATACCATCCTCGATTACCCACACTCGGGTCCGCGCGAATCGATGCTGGGCTACTCGGTCTCTGAACACCCACAGGACAGAGCTAAAGCTCTGTCCCTACATTCATTGACAGTAGGCTCGCAGTCATTACAGGAGGTCCCCGCATGGAAGCACTGAACGCCGTTCTGCTCATCGCGCTGCTGGGGATGGCCGGCCTCGCCCTCGTCCTAGGCATCGCTCTCCTGCAACGAAAGCCCTCCGAAGAGCCGGAGGCCGGCCGCATGGAGCAGCAGCTCGCGATGCTGCGCAACGAGCTCACGCAGGCGCTCGCGGGCACACAGCAGACCGTGCTGGGCCAGATGAACGCCGCTGATCAGAAGCTCAACCAGCGTCTGGAGGCCGTCGATAACCGCATCGGCCAGTCGCTCTCGAACCAGAGCGAGACCATGGGCCGGATCGACCAGCAGCTCGGCGCCGTCGGCCAGTCCGCGCAGCGCATCCTGGAGCTGCGCGATGACGTCTCGTCGCTCCGCGACGTCCTCCAGCCGCCGAAGCTGCGCGGCGGCTTCGGCGAGCTGCTGCTGGAGCAGCTCGTCAAGCAAGTCCTGACCGACGACCACTATTCGACGCAGTACCGCTTCCGCGACAACACCGTCGTCGACATGGTCATCCGCACGCCGGACGGCCTCGTGCCGATCGACTCGAAGTTTCCGATCGAGAGCTTCCGGCGGCTGCTGGAGGCCGACGGCGACGACGCCCACACGCGCGCCCGGAGGCACTTCATCCGCGAGGTGAAGGCGCGCATCGATGAGGTCGCCAAGTACATCAAGCCGGACGACGGCACGCTCGACTTCGCGCTGATGTACGTGCCGGCGGAGAACGTCTTCTACGAGACGCTCACCGGCAGCGAGGACGAGTCGGCGATGACGTACGCGCTCGAACGCGGCGTGCACCTCTGCTCACCGAACACGTTCCACGCATTTCTGCAGGTCGTCCTGCGCGGCTTCCGCGGGCTCAAGGTGCAGGAGGAGGCGAAGGAGATCATGGAGCGGCTGGCGTACTTCAAGCGAGAGTTCGCGAAGTTCCGCCATGAGTTCGACGTGCTGGGCGGCCACCTTGGCCACGCCAAGAACAAGTACGACGACCTCGACAAGCTCTCTGGCCGCCTGACGGACAAGCTGGAGATCGACATGCCCGTCCAGCAGACGCTCCCCGAGCCGGAACAGGTGGCCGCGCGATCAACCCTGCCCAGGCCATCGCTCTTCAACGGCCACGACGAGGACGAGTAGGGGCGGGCATCTGCCCGCCCCGGGGGCCAGACGGTCGCCCCTACCTCGCAGACAGAGAAAAGCCCCCCGAAGTTCGGGGGGCTTTCGACATCTTACGCTGTGCTTGCGCTACTTGGGCGCGATGGCTTCCACCTTTGCGCGGGCGGCGTCGCGGTCCTTGAACCAGAGCACATTGATCTCGGTGTAGGCGCTGAAGTTGTCCGGCACGTCGTCCTCCGCGAAGATCGCCGTGAAGGGACAGGCCGGCTCGCACGCGCCGCAGTCGATGCACTCATCCGGGTCGATGTAGAGGATGCGGTCCTTGCTCTCCTCCTCAGCGACGCCGTCCAGGTGTACGTCGTCGTGGATGCAGTCCACCGGGCAGACGTCGATGCACGAGCGGTCCTTTTCGCCGATACACGGTTCCGTGATCACGTAGGTCATGAAGTCTGTACCCTCCTAATGGCGAACTTTGAAACCAGGACTATTCTACTTCCGAGCATACTACTGAGGAAGCCATTTGCCAACTATACAGTTGGTTAAGTCTACCTTTTCGGAAAATTTTCTTTGCAGGCGCCTATGAAGCGATGCGGTACACCGTGCCGCTGACGTAGTCGAGGAAGTAGATGAAGCCATCGGGGCCGGTGAGCACGTCGCTCGTGCAGCCGAGCGCGACGATGCTGTCGTTCGCGACGCTGCCGTCCAGGTTGAACGTGACGGCGTGGAGCGCGCCTCCCTGGTGAAACTGGCAGAAGAGCAGCGCGCCGGTGAGCACCGGCAGCTCGTCGTCCAGATAGAGCTCGATGCCCGCAGGGCCGATCGCCTGGTGGTAGAACAGCAACGGCTGCGCCACCTCATCCAGCGGCACGTCCAGGCCGCTGCCGGGCCAGCCGTAGTTTGCGCCGGGGAGGATCTCTAGGACCGCGTCCTGGCCGAAGAAGCCGTTCTCCGTCGCGAACATGCGGCCGTTCGCGGGATGGATCGTGAAGTCGAACGGGTTGCGCAGGCCATACGCGAAGACGCGCGGATCCGCGTCTTCGTCGTCGACGAACGGGTTGTTCGCCGGCGCGCTGCCGTCCGGGTTGATCCGCAGCACCGCGCCGAACGGACTGCCACGGTTCTGCGCCTCGGCCTCCATCTGATGGTCGCCGACCGTGACGAACAGCGTGCCGTCCGGCGCGAATCGCACGCTGCCGGCGATGTGGCAGCACTCCGGCGCGGCGTCCAGACTGAAGACCTCCTCCAGCTCATCCGCGCCGTCCGGGAGGCGCGCCAGCACCGTCCGGCGCTCCGGCTCATCGCTCGTGTAGTACACGTACACCGCGCCTTCCGGCCCGAGGGCGAGACCGACGAGCCCGAGCTCCACGAGCTGCTCGTTGGGATCCGGCATGTAGACGTCCTCGACCTCGAAGAACGGCTCGTCCTGCAGCACGCCGCCTTCGACCACGCGCACGGCGCCCGCCTGCTCCGCGACCAGCAGGCGCCCGTCCCCGGCGAACGCGAGCGCCGTTGGCCCCCGCAGGCCCGTCACGTAGGTCTCGATACGATAGCCCGGCGGCAGCGCGACGAAGTCCGGCGGCGGGTCGCGCTCCCCGGTCGGCTTACCCGCGTGGTAGCCCCAGCGGAACGGCTCGTCGCCGGCCGGCGTTCGGGCGGCGCTGGTCGCCTCCGGGCTCGGACTGGGCGTGCTAGGCGCTGCCTGCGAACCAGACCCGCACGCCGCGAGCAGCAGCGCGAGTGCGAACACGAACAGCAACGATGGTCGTGGTGTGCTCACGCGGCTACTGCGCTCCGAGCTCCCAGAACCGCCACCAGGAGCGTGCCGGAGCTTCGGGCTTCGCGTCGCGTGCCACGTCCGCGCGCTCCAGCCGCCGGCGCAGGGCAATCAGATGTCCGGCCAGTTGCACGGCCTCCTCCGGGTCCTGGTCGACCTCCGGGTAGAGCCGGCGCAGCGTTGCATCGAACGCGGGCGAAGGCCCGCGGCCGCTGCCCTTCAGGAGCTGGTACGACTTCAGC
>JBBDNH010000333.1:0-1715 GCA_040877745.1 Dehalococcoidia bacterium | reverse complement strand
CGCGCAAGGCGCTCGCCCAGATCTCGGAACTGGAAGCTCCAGCTCGCCGTCGCGCGCACTTCCTCACGTTCGGCGGCACGGTCGATAGCCCGGTGGTAGAGGGCGAGGTAGTAGCGCGCGTACGTTGATCGCGGGGCCGGAGCACCGTACAATCGCAACGCCCACCGGCCCCGAGCAATCGGGGCCAAGTTGTATGAGCAGGAACGACGTCCAGTGAGCGAACGAGCAGAACAAGAACCGATGCCCAAGGCCTACGATCCGGGCGCTGTCGAAGGGCGGCTCTACCGGATGTGGGAGGATGCCGGCTACTTCAAGCCGCGCGACGGCGCCGGCGAGCCGTTCACGATCATCATGCCGCCGCCCAACCTCACTGGCGAGCTGCACCTCGGGCACGCGCTGATGGACACGGTCGAGGACATCCTCATCCGCTGGCACCGCATGCGCGGCGACCCGACGCTTTGGCTACCCGGCATCGACCACGCGGCCATCGCCGTCCACACCCTGGTCGAGCGCGACCTGGCCGCCGAGGGGCTGACGCGCTACGACATCGGCCGCGAGCAGTTCCTCGAGCGCACCTGGGAGTTCGTCAACAAAAGCCGCGCGCGTATCTTCGACCAGCACAAGCGGCTCGGCGCCTCCGCCGACTGGACCCGCGAGCGCTTCACGATGGACCCCGGCCCGGCGAAGGCCGTGCGCACGGTGTTCCATAAGCTCTACCAACAAGGGCTCATCTATCGCGGAGAGCGGCTGATCAACTGGTGCCCGCGCTGCCAGACCGCGATCTCCGACCTGGAGGTCAACCACCGCGAGCAGGAGGGGAGCCTCTGGTACATCCGCTACCCGCTGCTCGACGATGCGGGCAACGAGTCCGGCGAGTACGTCACGATGGCCACCACCCGCCCCGAGACCATCGTCGGCGACACGGCCGTCGCAGTGCACCCGGACGATGAGCGCTACGCGGCGCTCGTTGGCCGGAAGGTGCGCCTGCCGATCATCGGCCGCGATATGCCGGTCGTCGCGGACGAGGCCGTCGGGCGGGACTTCGGCACCGGCGCGATCAAGGTGACTCCCGGCCACGATCAGACCGACTTCGAAATCGGCCAGCGGCACACCTTGCCCATCGTCAACGCGATGAACCCGGATGGGACGATGAGCGACGAAGCAGGCCCGTACGCCGGGATGGATCGCTTCGCCGCGCGCGAGGCGATCGTGCGCGACTTCGCCAAGCAGGGGCTGCTCGAGAAGGTCGAGCCCTACGTGACGAGCGCCGGTCACTGCGAGCGCTGCGACACGGTCGTCGAGCCGTTGATCAGCGAGCAGTGGTTCGTCGCCGTGAACGAGGAGTACGCGCCCGGCCGCTCGCTCGCCGGAGAGGCGCTCCGCGTGGTGAACGAGGGTCTGATCACCTTCGCGCCCCAGCGCTTCACGCGCGAGTACACGAACTGGATGGAGAACATCCGCGACTGGTGCATCTCCCGCCAGCTCTGGTGGGGCCATCGCATCCCGGTCTGGTACTGCGACGACTGCGACGCCTATACCGTGCCGCCGCCCGAGATCGAAGAGCCCGAGCGCTGCGACGGCTGCGGCGGCTCGAACGTCCACCAGGACGAGGACACCCTCGATACCTGGTTCTCCTCTGCGCTCTGGCCCTGCTCCACGCTCGGCTGGCCGGACGACACCGAGGACCTGCAGCGCTTCTACCCGACCACCGTGAT
>JBBDNH010000332.1:0-9270 GCA_040877745.1 Dehalococcoidia bacterium | reverse complement strand
CCCATCGCGAACACGTCACGCACGATGCCGCCGACGCCGGTCGCCGCGCCCTGGTAGGGCTCGATCGCAGAGGGGTGGTTGTGCGACTCGATCTTGAGCGCCACGCACCAGCCGTCCCCCACGTCGACCACGCCGGCGTTCTCCTCACCGACCTTGGTGAGGATGCGCCCATACGGGCGGCTGCCCTGCCGCGGGCCCGTGCTGGGGAACAGGCGCAGGAGCGGCTTGCTGTTCTTGTAGCCGCAGTGCTCGCTCCAGAGCGCGCCCAGCATGCCCAGCTCCACCTCGTTCGGCTCGCGGTCGAGCCGCTCGCAGGCGAGGCGGTACTCCTCCCACGTGAGGGCGATCTGGTCGAGGACGCGCTGGTCGACGGTCATAGGAACAGGTGGCCTCTCGACGGCGTTCCGGCTCCGCCGTATAGTGGTCGCAGGTCCATGGTGCGACTCACTCCATACGCCGAGGACAAGCTCGCTCGCCGCGGCCTCTCACGCGAGGCAGTAGAGCGTGTTGCAGAGGCGCCGGGCCAAGTTGTCGAAGAAGGCGGTCGCAGCGTTGCACAAAGCAGGTACACTGATGAGGCAACTGGCAAGGAGTACCTTCTGCGAGTCATCTATGAACAATCAGGCCAGGACAAGACCGTGATCACAGCATATCAGACATCGAAGATCACCAAGTACTGGAGGGCCTAATGAAGATCCAATACGACCCACAGGCCGATGCCCTCTATATTGAGTTGCGAGACACGGCAATCGCTGAGAGCGATGAGGTCACGCAGGGCTTTATCGTCGACTATGACGCAGCCGGCCAACCCGTGGCGATTGAGATCTTGGACGCATCGCAAGTCTTGGGAAGCCGCGAGATGCGTGTCGAACTGGCGGTCGCGGAGAGCATGAAGCATCGCTAGCGTCGCGGGCGGACGAATCGTCTGCGCGCCCGACCAAGAGTGTGACTCGACGGATCGGCAGTGCCCTCTACGGCTCCATGCTGAACGGCGGATAGTCGTCCCGCATCAGGTTCGTGTACGCGTTCACTCGATACTGCCAGCGCCCGACGCCAACGAGGTAGCGAAAGAGCGAGGGCGGGAACGACTTGGTGAACAGAATGGCGAACCACGCGACGATCAGGGCCAGAAACGCGCCGATGAAGAGGAGGTAGAGGACGATGTAGTGCGGGATCGCCAGCAGCCACTTCACGAAGATCATCCAGCGCGAGAGCTCCGCCGGATACCCGACGTCGTACGTGACGGCGTACTTGCCGGGCTCCCAGGAGAACGGCGGGTACTCGTCGCGGAACAGGAACACGTAGCTGTAGACGTTCGCGCTCCAGCGGTTCACGTTGACGACGAACCGGAACAGCTCCTCCGGGTACTTCTTCGTGAACAGGATGATGAAGAAGGCGATGAAGGTGATCAGGGCCGTCGCGATGCCGAGGCCGTAGAGGATGATCAGGTGCGGGATGGCGAGCAGCCACTTCACGAAGATCAGCCCGCGCGAGAGCTCGCCTGGATACTCGACGTCGAAGGTAACCGGATAGCTTGCCGCTGTCGCCTGTGCCACGAGGCACCTCCTTGTCCGCTCGCGTCCGCGCGGGTCCTTCCGCTAGCGCGCCACTGAGAACAGGTCGTCTACGGCCTTCTTGTGCTCTGGCCGGTCTAGGATTTCAAAGCCAACGACATGTTGATCACGGTCCAGATCCACGGCAATCATGCCTTCCTCCGGCTCCAGGTCAACTGCATCGACCGGCCGGCTAGTGCCAGTATAGATCGTCGCGCAGAACCCATCGCCGCAGTCGCAGCGAGCTGTCACGCGAAGCGTTGGAACCTGGGAGGCCAGGCCCTTTTCGCCAGCCTTAAGAAGCAACCCTGCAAGCTCATCGGCAAGGGATGGAAGGGCCTCAGATAGCAAGACGTCAGACTCCGTACTTGCGCTCATGGCGCTTACCCCGCCACGGCCTCCACGCCGGCCTCGATCACGCTGCGCCAGAGGAACAGGCCGTCGTCGCCGCCCATGAGCGGCTCGCTCGCTCGCTCCGGATGCGGCATCATGCCCAGCACGTTCCCGCGCGCGTTCACGATGCCCGCGATGTTGCGCTCAGAGCCGTTCGGGTTGGCGTCCGATGTCACCTCGCCGTCGGGCGAGCAGTACCGGAACGCCACGCGGCCGCTCGCCTCCAGCTCGTCCAGCGTCGCCGCATCGGCGAAGTACCGGCCCTCGCCGTGGCCGATGGTCATGCGCAGCACCTGGCCCGGCCGGCAGAGCCGCGTGAACGGCGTATCGACCTGCTCCACGCGCAGGTCGACGTGCTCGCAGCGATACTGCAGGCTGTCGTTGCGCAGGAGCGCGCCGGGCAGCAGGCCGGCCTCGCACAGGATCTGGAAGCCGTTGCAGATGCCGATCACCGGTCGCCCGGCCTCGGCGTGGCGCGACACGGCGTCCATCACGGGCGAAAAGCGCGCGATCGCGCCGGTGCGTAGATAGTCGCCGTACGAGAAGCCGCCCGGCAGCACCACGCAGTCGTAGCTCGAGAGATCGGCTTCGCGGTGCCAGACGAGGTCGGCCTGCTGGCCCAGCAGGTCGCGCAGGACGTACTGGCAGTCGTGATCGCTCCACGTGCCCGGGAACACGAGCACGGCGAAGCGCATCGTCACGTCGCCGGCCCGCCTCGGGTCGGCGCGGACGCCTCGGGAAACGGCGTTCCCGCGCGCCGTCCGGGCCGGAAGCGCCCGAGGCGAGCGCCGCGCTCGCGGGCCGTCGGTTCCGGGTACGCGATGCGCGGGTGGTAGACGCCGCGCAGCGTCTGCTTGAACGACGCCGCGATGGTGCGGAGGTCGCGCAGCGTCAGGTCGCACTCCTCCAGCTCGCCCTCGTTCAGCCGCTCCGCGATCACCTCTTCGACGATCTGGTCGATGCGTTCCGAACTCCGGTCTTCGCTCGCGCGCGCGGTGGCCTCCGTGGAGTCGGCCAGCATCACGATCGCGGTCTCGCGGCTCTGGGGCTTCGGGCCGGGATAGCGGAACAGGACCTGGTCGACGTTCGGGTCCAGCTCGCTCGCCTTGCGGTAGAAGAACGGGATCAGGCGCGTGCCGTGGTGCTCCGGGATGAACGCGCGCACGCGGGCGGGCAGCCCACTGCGCTCGGCCAGCTCCACCCCGGCCTTGACGTGCTGCGCGATGATGCGGGCGCTCTCCCTGGGGTCCATCGTATCGTGGGGGTTGTCGCCGGCCATCTGGTTCTCGATGTAGTAGCCGGGCTGCACCACCTTTCCCAGGTCGTGATAGTAGCAGCCCACGCGCACCAGGAGCGCGTCCGCGCCGATCAAGTCGGCCGCGCGCTCCGCCAGGTTGCCGA
This sequence comes from Dehalococcoidia bacterium, assembly GCA_040877745.1. GTDB lineage: Bacteria > Chloroflexota > Dehalococcoidia > DSTF01 > RBG-16-68-14 > JBBDNH01. The sequence continues at coordinate 5,923 of JBBDNH010000332.1, read as the reverse complement.
CGATGATGCTGTGGTGAAAGGTACCGGGCGCTTCGTCCTGGAGCCTGCGGAGCAGGGGCGCGTTGAGCTGCGCCAGCTCCATCAGCTGCACGCGCGTGGTCACGCCCAGCAGCGCCGCGACGACGACGAAGCCGCCTGCGGTGAGCAGGCCGCTGCCCAGCCCGTTCACCGACGCCGCGGCCACCATCCATACGGTGTCGAACGCCTCGCGCTCGGGCTCCAGCAGCCACATCGCGAACAGCGAGCCCATCGCCACGAGCCCGACCAGGACGCCGGCGGCCACGTACTGATTCGCGCGCTCGGCCCGGTGCACGGCATAGACGCCCATCACGGCGCCGAGGCCGTACACGAGGAAGACACGCCCGGCGTCGACCGGCTCGATTGTTTCGACGAGCGACAGGTCGGGCAGGCTGATCACCGCGAACATCATGAGCGTTGCCTGCACCAGCCCGGCCACGATCCCCAAACGCGCGCCGAGCAGCGTCGCGATGAGCATCGGCACGGCCGGCAGCGGTAGGAAGTACGCCAGGAAGAGCCGCTCTTCGTCCGGCAGCACCAGCGAGAAGTGCAGCCTGGCCACGAGTACCGGCACGGCGATGATCAACGCCAGCAGGACAAGGTTCCGCGCATCGCCGACCTCAGCGGACGGGAACAGACGGATGTAGAGCACGAGCACCGCCGTCGCCAGGAACGCGATCATGACCGCGGCGGTGAGGTTCTCCCACGTCACGCGCGGCGAGAGCAGGCCCACCTCGCGCATCACCTCGACCGCGGTGGCATCGATCCGCTCGCTCTCCTCGACGATGATCTGGTTGCGGGAGATCGACTGCACCTGCGGATCGACGCTCTGCCGCGCAACCTCGCGCGCCTGCTCCGTCGCCTCTTCGTCGACCACGAGCGTGGCCTCGATGAGCGGGCCAACGAGGCCGGCGACGAGGTTCGCTTCGTCCGCAGCGAAGTCGGCGCTGACCGACTCGATCACCTGGTCGCGGGCAGGTTGGGCGCCGCTGGGCGGGATCGACTGCGATAGCGTCGTCCCGAGGACACGCCCGGCTTCCAGGCGCACCTCCTGCCAGCGTTCGTCGGAGAGGGCGAGGACGGTCTCGGTGCTGTCGCGCGAGATGATGTCGATCAGGCTGCGCCGCTTCGCCGCCTGGTCCAGGGCGTCGTTCGTGCGCACCTGGCCGATCGAGTTCATCAGCTCGTCCAGCTGCGCGAGCTGCGCGCTGCGCACCTCCGGCGCTGGCACCAGCACGTCGCGGACGACGCCCGCGGCGGCGGCGCGCGCGTCCTCCGTGAGGACGTCACTCTCGAATGTCTCGTCGCCGGGCGAGCGGATGTCGCGCGTCGCGACGTCGCCTTCGCTCACGCTGAGCTGTCGGGGGAAGAAGGGGAAGATCGCCACCACCAGACCGGCCGCCAGCACGACTCCGAAGAGCAGCAGCAGGGGCGGTCTCAGCGACGGCATATCTCACTGCCTCGCATCTGGGGCTCCACGGCCCATCATATCAGACCGATGACGCTTGGAGAGCGAAGAGACTCAGGAGCCCGACAGGAGCTCGCGCACGACGTCGTTCGCCTCGCGACCGTCCGCGCGGCCGCGCAACTGTTGCATGAGCGCGGGCATCACCTTGCCCAGGTCCTGCGGCCCGCTGGCGCCGGTCTCTTCGATGATCGTGCGCGCGGCCGCGACGATCTCCTCGCGGGTGAGCTGCTCCGGCAAGTACGCCGCGATCAGCGCCAGCTCCGCTTCCTCGCGGTCGACCAGCTCCTGGCGGGCGGCCTTCTTGAACTCTTCGATGCTCTCGCGACGCTGCTTAGCCTCTTTGGCGAGCACGCCGAGCACCGCCGCGTCATCGAGCTCGTCGCCCGCTTCGATCTCGGCATTGTGCAGCGATGACAGCAGCAGCCGGAGCGTGTCTCGGCGCGGCGCATCGCCCGCGCGCAGCGCGTCCTTGAGATGGTCGGTTAGTTGCTGCTTGAGCGGCACAGAGAGGGGAGCGACCGGCTAGCGCCGGCCGAACGAACCCGGCCCCGAGCTCGAGCTGGCGCCCGACGCTGCGCGCGCAGACTTGCGGCGCTTCGCGGCGGCCTTCCGCTTTCGCTTGACGCTCGGCTTCTCGTAATGCCGGCGACGCCGCGCTTCGGAGAGGATGCCGTACTGCTGCACCCGCTTCGTAAAGCGCTTCAGCGCCGATTCCAGCGACTCACGTTCGCCTACGACGACTTCCGCCAAGTAGCTTCACCTCTTTCCGGGCTAAACTTAGCGCTCGTTCATCTTACTTATGTTGCGCCTCGCGATCAAGGCGTTGGCCGCACGCGGCGCCCCTCCCGCCACACGCCCTCCGGCTGCATCGCGCGCAGCTCCGCGGGCGACGCTTCCAGCGCGCCCGATGGCAGCAGGACGAGGTCGGCGCGCAGGCCCGGCCGGAGCGACCCGCGTTCGCCTTCCAGGAACGCTGCGCGCGCCGCTCCCGACGTCCACCAATGCAACGCGTCCTCCACGTCGACGGCCTGCTCCGGGCCGAGGGTATCGCCGTCCTTCGTCGCTCGGTCGACCGCGGCGGCGACGGACGCCAGCGGCGGCGGCGGCGTCACCGGCGCATCCGAGCCCGCCGCCAGCATCACGCCGGCGTCGCGCAGCGTGCGAAACGCGTGGAGCCCGCGCCGGCGCTCCTCCGAAACGAGCCGCAGATAGCGGTCGCCGCGTTCGTAGACGAACGAGGGCTGGCAGACGGCGACGATCCCGGAGCGAGCGATGCGCGCCGCGACGCCTTCGGTCAGCAGGCTGCAGTGCTCGATGCGATGCCGGTGCTCGGAGCGCGGGGCCGCCGCGAGCGCTGCCTCGATCGCTTCGACAGCCGCGATGACGGCATCCTCGCCCACAGCGTGCACGGCGACCTGGCGGCCGGCTTCGTGGGCTGCGCGAACGGCGGCCCGCATCGCCGCGATCTCCGCGCCGTCCGGCGCGGTGTGCTCCAGCTCGTGCAGCATCACCTTCACGGCGCCTCGACGAAGGCGGCCGTTCGCGCCCGCCTCCGGCAGCGCGCCGCGGTGATCGACGCCCTCCATCATCACGACGTCGAGGTCGAGCGCGCCGTCCGCGATCAGGCGCTCGAACAGCTCCCACTCCGACCTGCCGTTGGTATACGTCGCGTCCTGGATCAGCGTGACGCCCGCGCGCAGCAGGCGGTCCGACGCCTCGCGGACGGCGGCCGATAGCTCCTCGTACGACATCCGCGGCACCGCGCGGTCGACGACGGCCTCCATGCCGACGAGCACGCCGTTCGGCGCGCCGGTCGTGGGGTCGCGTTCGATCACGCCGCCGGGCGGCTCCTCGGTCGCAGCTTCGATGCCCGCAAGCCGCAGCGCGAGCGTGTTCAGCACGCGCGTGTGGCCGCTGCTGTGGATCAGCCGCACCGGGTGGTCCGGCGCGACGGCGTCGAGGTCGGCCGCGGTGGGGTGGCGGCCCTCCGCGAGCCGCGTCTCTTCGTAGCCGGAGGCGCGCACCCAATCGCCGCTTGGCGTCGTTGCCGCCCGTTCGCGGATCGCGCGCTGGATGTCCGCGATGCTGCGCGCCTCGCGGCAGTCTGCGGCGCTCAGGCTTGCGGCTTACGCAAGCAGATGGCAGTGGCCATCGATGAACGCTGGCAGCAGCACGCCGCCCCGGCAATCGATGCGCTCTGCGTCCGCGGCGAGCGCTTGCGCGGCCTCGCGCTCGCTGCCGGCCACGACGATCCGCCCGTCGCGCGCGGCGACTGCGTCCGCGCGCGGACGCTCGGCCGTCATCGTGAGCACAGCGGCGTTGCGGAAGAGCGTGTCGCTCATAGACGCACAAGCGACCGTCCCCGATGCACAGGGCGGCCGCTGCTGGTGTCGGACTTCGGACGGGCGGTCAGTCCGCGGAGGGGAGCACCTTGGGCTGCATCAGCTGCATGGGGACGCCGCAGCACGCGACCTCGCCGTCTCCGGGCTTGATGCAGAGCACTTCCGAACCGCACTTCTCGCACTGAAATCGCTTGCCTAGCTGATTGGACATCGTGCCACCTCTACTGCTTCTGCTCCATCGGCTCGCCGCAGCACGAGAGCGAGCCATCGCCGCCCTTGGTGACGATCATCTCCGTGCCGCACTTCTTGCACAGGTAGCGCTTGCCTGCCTGATTGGCCACGATCCCTCCCGAAAGCACGGGACGCGCCCTGAGGGCCGTCCCGAACTTGAGTCTAGCCAAGAGCGATAAGAGGCGTCAAGCGCGCTACGGCGACGTCACTTCGAACGCCACGCGCATGCCCGATTCGTAGTGGGTGGGTACGTTGCAGATGAGGACGTAGCTGCCGGCTGCCAGGTCACCGAAGATGTTCTCCCCGTCGCCCGCCTCGATTCGTACACCGCTGCTCGCCACGACGTCCACCGCGGCCTCGTCCACCTGCGTACCGTCGAGCGGCAGTGCGTCCTCTGCGAGATCGGTCGCGATGACGCGGAAGTTGTGGACGATCGTGCCGTCGTTCGTCGCCTGGAACTCGATCGGGCCGGCCACGCCCGAGGCCGGGTCCGGGATCACCTCGAACTCGACCAGCGAGACGGCGACCTGCGTCGCGCCTTCGATCGGCGTCGGTGTCGGGCCAGAAGGGGTCGGCGGCACCTCGGGCGCGAGCTGTCCACAGACATCGCCGGTGATCGCGGGCGCGTCCGGCGGCGGCGGGAAGTTGTAGACCAGCGTGCCCTCGGCGTGGTCGGCGGCGTCCGTGCCGAGGACGGCGCGCTCCACGATGAGCGTGTTGCCGAGAAGGAGCGGGCTGTTCTTGGAGTGGTCCTCCAGCGTCGAGCCGTCGACCGCGCGCTCCACCTCGAGCACGCTCAGGAACAGGCTGGCGTCGGCCGCGTGCGCGGCCACGCCCGTGTCCTCAGCGCCACGCTCGACCTGCAGCAGGTTGCCCTCGAAGATCGACACGCGGCGCGAGTGGAATGCAGCCTCGCTGCCGCCCACCGCGCGCTCGACGGTCACGGTCGCCGGTTCGATGCCGGTCACGAGAACGACCTCGTTATCGAGCTGGAAGCTGTCGTCGATCGCGATGCCGCCGGTGCCGCTCACGCCGATCGTCGTAGCTTCGGCATCGATCTCCCCCAGCAGCGTCTGGCCGGTGCGCGGCTCCTCCAGCGGCACGCCGTCTGCGTCCACCTCGACCAGCTTCAGCACGTCCGCGCCGGTCGCGTGCGAGCCGGCGCTCGTCGCCTCGCCCGCGATGTCGAGCGCGCCGCGCTCGATCGTGACGCTCGCCGGTGTAAAGGACGTGATGCGCATCAGCTCGCGGCCCATGCGGATCACCATCCCCTCGCTCAGGCCTGCCGTGCCGCTCACCGTGAACTCGGTGTCCGCGCGGCCGATCGTATCGCCCAGCGTCTGGAACGTGTCGATCGGCCCGACGACTTCGATCAGCTCGTCGTCGAAGCGGAAGACGTACCCTTCGGAGAAGTAGGACGCGTCGCTCACGGAGATGATGTCCTGCTCCGTGGATGCGTCCGTGTCCAGCGTGATGCCGGGGTCGCCGTCGTCGCGGATGGCGAGCACTTCCATTAGCTCACCTTCCACGCGAATGATCGTGCCCGCCTCGATGCCGGCGGAGCCGCTGACCAGGAACTCGCCCGGCTCGCGGCCCACCCCGTCCTGGGCGATCACGTGGCCCGTGTCCGGGATGCCGAGCGCGAATCCGGTGACCTCCATGCGCTCGTCGTCGATCTGGACGACGTCGCCGGCGGCGAGCTCCTTCACCCGGCCGACGACGATCGATGTCGCCTCATCGTCGACCGCCTCGCCCAGCGTGCGGCCCGGGTCGAGGTCGGTCTCGTTCGGCGCGAGGATCTTCGTGAGCAGGTCGCCCGGGCCGACGCGGTAGATCGTCGCGCCGGTGTCGTGCGCGGCGGCCT
>JBBDNH010000331.1:0-1743 GCA_040877745.1 Dehalococcoidia bacterium | reverse complement strand
GTAGCCACTCGCGGTCGTTCCCAGCCGGACGAGGTTGTCCGCGTCCTCGGCGTCGTGACAGAGCAAGCGCGGCCCGAAGCGCTGGACGAGCTCGTCGCCGATCACGGTCGCGAGCTCCTCGTGCGTCCACTTGCGGTGGAGCGCGTTCGCGCAGACCAGCGTCACGCGCTCGTCCGGCACGCCGGCTTCGGCCAGCTCGTCGAGCACGGCCTCGATGGCGAGGCGGCGCACCGGGCCGTACGAAGCGACGGTCGGGTCGTCGAACGCGATCAGGACGCTGCGATCGCCGCGCACCTGCTCTCGGATTCGGGGCACGCCGAGCGGGTTCGCGACGGCGTCGCGCACGGCCGCGCGCTGGCCGGCCGCGGGCTCGACGCGAACACCGCCGCCCGCGCCACCACGCACGACGCGCGCGCGGTTCGGCAGCTCGACCTGGACGCTCGTATCGCCGTAGGGCAAGGACTGCTCGATCATGGGGTTGCGGCGGCATTGTACTGGCCCGCGCGCGGCGTCTCAAGGCGATTCAGCCCCTGGTATTGGTATAATGCGCCCGTTGGCCGTTATAGGCGTCGAGTGTGGCTGCCGATACTCCTGTAGCGAATGAGAAGCGTGCCCCCGCATCTCGGTACATCGCGATGGTATCGAACGGCAAGAGGGACGAGACACGGCGTCCCCGCCAGCGCGAACAACGGGGCTGGCTGGGGCGGCTCTTCGTGCGCGCGATCAGCGAGCTCTTTGGGGGAAGTGTGACGCCAGTGCAGACAAGCAGTCAGGTGGGAGGACAGCCGGCGACACCGCCGGAAGCGCCGCAGCGATCCGCTGCCGACGCCGCCGAGCACCTGGAGCGCACGCTCGCCCACTTCGAATCGATGCTGGAGACGCTGGAGCAGCGGTCGCAGGCGGCGCCCGAATCTGGGGCCGTCGCGGCGCCCGGCGAGCTTACCAGCGCGCAGGAGAGCCTGGAGCGCATCGTCGCCAGGCTGGAGGCGACGCTGGAGCAGCTCGGCGCGGAGGCGGAGCGGCTCTCGGACAGCGCGTCTGACCTCGCGGTCGTCGCAGGCCGCCTGGAGGTGCGCATGAACGAGGTCGTGCGGTCGCTGAGCGGCGGCCGCCCCGCGCTCGAAGCGTCGCAGCCGGCCGAGCCGTCGCCGCCGGCGCCCGCGGAGCCCCAGTTCGCTCCCGGCGAAGACGCGGTGGGGATCGTGCTGGCCGCGGTGCCCGGCTTCCAGGGCCTGATGGACGCGCAGCGCGCGCTGAACGGCCTGCCGGAGGCGGACAGCGCGTCCGTGGTCGCGTACAAGAACGGCGAGGCGGCGATGCACCTGGTCCTGCGCGAGGCCGTGAGCGCGCGCCGGATCGTCGAGGGGCTGCGCAGCTCGACGGGTCACCAGCTGGTCATCGAGGAATCGCGGCCGGAAGCGCTCCGGTTGCGCCTCCGCTTCGTCGACGGCGCGTGAGCGCGCCAACCCGCCCAACCACCAGGCCAGGCAACGGCAAGGACGGCCGCACGGGATGTGGATCCGCCGGTTGACGCTCGCTCAGTTCCGCAACTACCGTAGCCAGACGCTGGACCTGCCCAGGGGGCCGGTCCTCCTGCTGGGCGACAACGCCCAGGGCAAGAGCAACTTGCTGGAGGCGGTCTTCCTGCTCGCCACGACGCGCTCCGAGCGCGCCCAGACCGACGGCGAGCTGATCCGCTGGGACGCGCTCGATGAACCGCAGCCGGTCGCCCGCGTGGCGGCG
>JBBDNH010000330.1:0-9445 GCA_040877745.1 Dehalococcoidia bacterium | reverse complement strand
CCGCGATGCAGAACGCGGTCTGGCCGCCGGGGCCGGTGTACGGCCACGGCCCGACCGACTCGCCGTTCACCTGGCCGGTGAGGTCGACCTGCATCGCGTTGTTCACGGCGACGAGCCTTTCCTCGCGGCCGAGCACGTCGATGTCGTCCGTGTAGGTAAAGTCGTACAGCTCGAACGTCGGGTTGCCGTCGATGTACTCGAGCTCTTCGCGCGAGACGAGCGCGATGCCCGTCGCGACGACCTTGCCGGGGTGCAGCGTCTTGTGCCTGCCGGTGACCACCTCGTTCCGCACCAGCTCGGTTACGCCGCCGGGCATCAGCTCGGTGTGGATACCGAGGTCGTGCCGGCCGACGAGGTACGGCGCCAGCGCGGCGGAGATGGCGCCGGCCCCCATCTGCACGGTGTCGCCGTCGTTCACCAGCTCCGTGGCGACGAGCGTGTTGATCACTTCGGCCTGCGCTACTTCGTCGTCGGTGCGCATCTGCGCATTCGCCATCGCTGTGCGCACCTTCTCGCCGACGTCCTGCGGCGGGTCGACCAGCCGCGCGATGCGGTCGACGTGGATGCGGTTTTCGCCGCCTGTGCGGATCGCGCGTTCGTTCACCTCGGCGACGATGTTGGTGCTGTGGGCGGCGAACGTCGGGTTCATCCACACCGAACCGCCGAACGAGCACCAGCCGTCTTCGTCAGGCGGCGACACGACGCACAGGTGGTAGTCGAACGGCCCAACGCCGTAGGGCAGCCGGCCGCTGCGCCAGAGCGCGGTGGGCAAGTACTCCGTAGCGCCGGTGGGCACGCCGGGGCGGTCGACGTTCGTCGCGAACGGCGTGATCGGCCGGAACGCGCGACCTTCGTTGAAGCTCGACCACGGGAACGCGCTTACGAAGTGGAAGACGGAGACGTCCTCCAGCTCGGACGCGCGCTCGCTGAGCGCCGTGCAGAGCGACGGCGGCATGCCGTCGAACATACCGACGGTGATCGATTGGCCGGACTGCACGTCCGCCACCGCCTCCTCGGCCGTTCTCAGCTTATCGGCGTAGCGCTTGCGCCAGTCCACGAGGCGAAGGATACGGGGCGGGGCGGGAGCGGGGCAAGGGGGGAGGAGGACGGGGCGGCCGGAAAGTTATGTATACTCAACCTCAATGGGACGTCTAGTGATCACCGACACGTACAGTCACATGTTCGGGGAGGCCGTATTGGACTCCCTACACTCATCCCTAAAGAAAGAAGTGGAGGACATCGTCACGTCGACTCCGATTCCGCAGGCGTCGAAGCAGAGCAAGGAGAAGACCAAGGCCGGCCGTACCGTCTGGTCCGGCAAGGACTTCAACCGCCCCTTAGAAGCCTCGTTCAGAGGCCAGGGTTGGGAGCGAAGGAAGATATACTTCCCCGAGCAGACCCGCTACTACATTGACGTTGACTTTGCTAAGGACGGCGTGGCAGTGGAAATTCAGTTCGGGAAGTACGCATTCGTCCAGCACGACTTCTCGAAGTTTAGATATCTCTTTGAGGAGGGCGACGAGAAGCGCCGAATCAATGTGGGGATCGAAGTTGTACCTTCTGCCGCGTTGCAAAAGAGGATGTACACCGGGCCCGCCAATTTCGACTCAGTTGTTGCTTCCCTTCTCGCCCATGCCCGAAATGACCCTGCCGTTCCCGTTTGGCTCCTCGCTATTGACGTCAAGTAGTAGAGTCTGGAGGCCTTCCCGCTTGGCTACAGAGGAGTTGCCGTTCGGCTGATAGACGGGCCTCGTCATGGGACGCGTTCGCAAGAGGCCAGCCTGTGCCATTCGGATACGATCGCGCGCAACGGTCACGTACTCACCGACGTTCTCAGCGCCAGCGGATCTACGCCTATGTTTCAGGGCAGCAACCGCCGTAGTGCCGACGCCCATGTAAGGATCGACCACCAAGTCTCCTTCTCGGGTTAATGCCAGCACGAGCCTCTCGACCAACTCGACAGGAAACTGACAGGGGTGGATCGTCTTCTCCACATGATTATGCTTCACGTTCGGAAAAATCCATACGTCGCTCGGGTTCTTGCCCAGTGGGTTGCAGGAAAGCTTGCCGGCGTTTGGGCCCTTGAACTGCTTCTTGCCTGGGTACTTCTGGGGCACACGGATCGGATCGAGGTCGAAGAGGTAATCGTCGCCTTTCGTGTACCAGAGGATCGTTTCGTATCGGCCTGATAGGCGCTTGGAGCAGTGAAGGCCATGCTCGAAGTGCCATACTATTCGGTTACGCAGTTTGAGGTCGTGGGACGCAAAGATTGGGTGGAGCGCAATATCCAAAGGAAGGACTTCCTGCGGCCCGGCGATGTGATTGCCAACCTCCCAGCAAATGCTTCCACGCTCATGAAGCACGCGAACGCACTCCGCGATCACCTCGGCCTGCTCTGCGAGGTAGTCCTCAAGCGCGCGCCTTCTCTTCTCGTACGTCTTGCCAATGTTGTAAGGCGGCGACGTAACGACGAGCTGAGCCGAGCCGGAGGGTATCTGAGCGAGCAGATCTAGGCAGTCTCCTTGGTGCAGGCTGACCTTCGCCCGACCGTCATACTTGTCAGCAATGTTCATTCTTGAACCTCGTTCGGAACGTTTGTACGATGTTACTACACGTTAGCGTGTACTGTCAACCCCTACCCCAATCGCGCCTCTCCGGCGTCCGAGAGGAGGCCGGCCAGCCGCGACGCGAGCGCCTCGCTTGCGGCGACGCGGACTTTGCCGAGCCCGACGGAGTGCGTGGCGCCGTCCAGCGTGCGCACGGTGAGCCGTACTTCGTCGTCGCCTGGCGTTTCGCGTAAGGCGTCCAGCAGGCGCTGCAGCCGGTCGCGGTCGGCGTCCTCGTCCTCCGTCTCGCGCATCTCGATGCGCAGCGTAACGCGCGACGCAGTGGCGACGCTCTGGGCGCTGGTCCCTTCGGCAGAGCTCAGGGCAGGCGCTGATTGCTGGTCGCTAGAACGTTTGGGCGTAGGGGATCGGCGTGGCGCACGCTCGACCGGCTGGTCGCTGAGCTGAGGCTGCGGCTCCGCAGGGAGCTCCGGCGGCGCGACGTTGCCGTTCGCGGCCTCCGATGTTCCGTTCGCGGGCGGGGCGGCGCTGCCGTTCGACGCGCTCCCGCTCGACCGCTCCTTCGCGCCGTTCTCGGCCGCCTTTGTCAGCCAGGCCGGTGGCACGAAGCTCGTCGTGTTCTCGCCGCCCTCATACGGCTCCACGCGCTGCACGGCGATCTGCAGCCGGCCGTTGCGCTCGCGAGCGCGCACCAGCATCAGCACGATGTTGCCCTCCACCCAGAGGTCCTGCGTGCGCTCGAACAGCTCCGGCCAGACGGTGACCTCCACCATGCCCGACAGGTCTTCGATCTCGGCCGCGCAGAACGGCCGGCCATCGCGCGTGTAGAGGCGTCGCGTGTTGCCGACCATGCCGGCCAGCGAGACCTCGCGGCCCTGCGGTGGCAAGCTGGGCGGCGCGTCGTCGTCATCGCCGTTCGTCGACTGCGAGGGTGCGGCCTCGGCCGCAAGCTCGGCGCAGACGGTCGTGACGTGCGGCGACAGCACGGCAGCAGCGCGCTTGAACGGGTGCTCGGAGACGTAGACGCCCAGCAGCTCCTTCTCCCACGCCAGCTCCTCCTGGCGCGGCACCGCGGCCTCCTCCAGCTCCAGGCCCGGCATCGGCGTGGCGACCTGGTCGCCGAAGAGGTCGAACATCGTCGATTGCCCCGTCTCGCGCAGGCGCTGCTCGCGCTGGGCGAGCGAGATGAGGCGGTCGAGGTTGGCGAGGAGCGTGCCGCGGTCGCCGAACGACGTGAGCGCGCCAGCCTTCGTCAGGCTCTCCAGCGCGCGTTTGTTCACCGACTTGACGTCGATGCGGCGGCAGAAGTCCTCGATCGACGCGAACTCGCCGTTCGCGGCGCGTTCCACGACGATGCTCTCGGCCGCGCCTTGACCGACGTTCTTGATCTGCTGCAGCCCGAAGCGGATGGCGACCTGCTCGCCAGGCCGGGCTTCGCTCGCGCCTTCCTGCTCCTCCAGAGCGAAGTTCGCGTCGCTCGCGTTCACGTCCGGCGGCAGCAGCGCGATGCCGAGCCGCGCGCACTCCGCCGCGGCTGCCGCGATGCGCGACTGGCCGCCTGCGGGGTGGCTCGATGCGTAGGTGAGCACGGCGACCATGTACTCCGCGGCGTAGTGCGCCTTCAGATAGGCGGTCTGGTACGCGATCGTCGCGTAGCAGACCGCGTGCGCCTTGTTGAACGCATAGCCCGCGAACGGCAGGATCAGCTCGAAGATCTCCTGCGCGTCGCCCTCCGAGTAGCCGTTGCGCTTGGCGCCCCTCACGAACCGGTCGCGCTCCGCGCGCATCACGCCGGCGATCTTCTTGCCCATCGCCTTGCGCATCACGTCGGCCTCGCCCAGGGTATAGCCGGCGAACTTCTGCGCGATGAGCAGCACCTGGTCCTGTGTCGTGATCACGCCGTACGTTTCGTCCAGGATGTCCGCCAGGTCCGCGTGCGGGTAGACCACCTTCTCCTGGCCGTGCTTGGCCCGGCAAAACGTCGGGATGTGCTGCATCGGCCCGGGCCGGTAGAGCGCGACCATCGCGGTCAGGTCGTTGATGCTCGTGGGCCGGAGGTCCTGGATGTAGCGGCGCATCCCGGCCGATTCGAGCTGGAACACGCCGAACGTCTCGCCGCGCGAGAGCATCTCGTACGTCTTGCCGTCGCCGTCCGGCAGGTCGTGGATGTCGATGTCGACGCCGCGCGAGCGCTTGATCAGATCGACCGCGCGCCCCAGGATCGTCAGGTTCACCAGCCCGAGCACGTCCAGCTTGAGCAGCCCAATCTCGGCCACCTGGTCCATCGCGTACTGCGTCGTCGGGATCGCCGTGCTATCGTCCGCATCGCCGCGCGCCGGGCGCTGCAGCGGCAGATGCTCGACCAGCGGCTCGCGCGAGATAACGAGCCCGGCCGCGTGCGTGCTCGCGTGGCGCGCGATGCCCTCGAGCCGGCGCGCGGTGTCGACGAGGCGCTTCACCTGCTCGTCCGCCTCGTACACCGAACTCAGCTCCGGGCTCTCCTCCAGCGCGCGGTCGATCGTCATGCCGAGCGCCGCCGGGATCAGCCGCGCGATGCGGTCGGTGTCGCCGTAGCTCATACCGAGCGCCCTGCCGACGTCGCGGATGCCCGCCTTCGCGCCGAGCGTCCCGAACGTGATGATCTGGGCGACGTGGTCGTGGCCGTAGCGCTCGGCGGCGTAGCGGATCACCTCGTCGCGGCGGTCGTCGGCGAAGTCGAAGTCGACGTCGGGCGGCTCGCGGCGCTCGGCGTTCAGAAAGCGTTCGAAGACGAGGTGATGCGCCATCGGATCGACGTTCGTGACGTCGAGGCAGTAGAGGATCAGGCTGGCGGCGGCCGACCCGCGGACGCCCGTCGCGATGCCGCTGCTGCGAGCGAAGCCGGCCAGGTCATGCACGACGTGGAAGTAGTTCGTGAACCCGGTGTCGCGCACGACGTCGAGCTCGTACTGGAGGCGCTGTCGCACGGAGTCGCTCGGGCTGGCGTAGCGTCGCTCCAGGCCGGCCCAGGCGAGGTTCGACAGATGCTCCTCGGGCGAGACGCCCGGCGGCACATCGGCGTCCGGCAGGTGGAGCCGGCCGAACTCCAGCGTGAGGTCGCACGCCTCCGCGACGCGCTGCGTGTTGTCGACAGCCTCCGGCAGCTCGGCGAAGCGCGCGCGGACTTCGGACTCGGACTGGACGTAGTAGACGGGCGCGTTCATGCGCATGCGCTTCTCGTCCATCACGGACGTGTTCGTGCCGATGCAGAGCAGCACGTCGTGGTCGGGCGCGTCGTCCGGGAACGTGTAGTGGCTGTCGACCGTGGCCACCATAGGGATGCCCGTCTCGCGGGAGATCTCGACAAGCTGTTTGTTGACCCTGGTGACGTCCGGCAGGCCGTTTTCCTGCAGCTCCAGGTAGTAATCGTCGAAGACCTCGCGGCTCCAGTTCGCAAGCGCGAGCGCGTCCTCGCGGCGGCCGTCCATGAGCAATCGGTGCATCTCGCTGGAGTTGCAGCCTGAGAGTGCGATCAGCCCTTCGCCGTGCTGCTCCAGCAGCTCGTGGTCCATGCGCGGCTTGTAGTAGTAGCCCTCCAGGTTCGCCTTCGTGACGAGCTGGAGCAGGTTTCGATAGCCCTGCATGTTCCGCGCCAGCAGCGTCAGGTGGAACTGCGACTTGTCCTTCGCTTCGCGCGAGTGGCGGCTGCCCTGCGCCACGTACGCCTCAACGCCGATGATCGGCTTGATGTCGCGCGCGCGCGCCTCGCGGTAGAAGTCGATCGCGCCGTAGAGGGCGCCGTGGTCGGTAATGGCGCACGCCTCCTGCCCGAGCTCCTTCGCGCGGTCGAGCAGATTCGGGATGCGGGAGAGCCCGTCGAGGAGGCTGTATTCTGTATGAAGGTGTAAGTGAGTAAACATCTGGTCAATTATGACACATCTGGGCAGGGCCATTATAGCAGCGGGAGGGCCGCGGATCGCCAGAGGTTATGTCGGTGTCCGCGTTATCGGCGAGATCTGACCTCTACCGCGGGTTGAAACCCGCGGCTTCCTCGCTCTCTAAGGTGCCTCCGCCTGTTCGTAGCTGCGGGATTCATCCCGCAGATCCACACGTCCCCTGGGCCCCCCTTATGCTACCATCAAGCTGCCATGGGCAAGACCAAGACCGTTCCTGCGGAAGAGCTCCTGGGTGAAGTCGACCGCGTGCTGGACGAGCTGCGCCCCTACATCCACTCCCACGGCGGCGAGGTGAACGTTCTGGAGGTGACCGACGAGGGCGTCGCGCGGCTCCAGATGATCGGCTCCTGCAACGGCTGCCCGATGAGCATGCTCACAATGCGCCTCGGCATCGAGCGTCTGCTGGCGGAGAAGCTGCCGCAGCTCAAGGGCGCCGAAGCCGTCTTCGTCGACGACTTCGAGTGGGCCGAGATCGAACCCGACACATAGGTTGTGGGTCAATTTGACCCAACTGACCCAGTCCTGACGCGTAGTCGGCCTTCCCTCCCCCGTGGTATAGTGGGGCATCGACGAACGAGCGGCCGGCGAAGCTGGCCGCAGGAGGCCCCGCCGTGACCACCAGGCAAGGACCGCGCCGGCCCAAACCACGCGCCGACAACGGCGCCGAAGCGCAGAAGCATGGCGGGCTGGCGCTCCTCTTCCCCGGCCAGGGATCGCAGCGGGCGGGCATGGGCAGGCGCATCGCCGACCTCTCCGAGGCGGCGCGCCAGGTCTTCACCGAAGCCGACGACATCCTCGACGACCGCATCTCCTACCTCTGCTTCGAGGGCACCGAGGCGGAGCTCGAAGACACCGTCAACACCCAGCCCGCGATGCTCACGACCAGCCTCGCCCACCTCGCATACCTGCGCGAGCGGCTGCACGAGATGGGCCGGAAGCTGGTGCCTTCGTTCATGGCCGGGCACAGCCTGGGCCAGTTCTCGGCCGCCGTCGCCGCAAACGCGATCGACTTCAGCGACGGACTCCGCCTCGTGCAAGAGCGCGGTCGCATCATGGCCGAGTGGGCGCGCACAAGGCCGGGCGGCCTCGCGGCCGTCCTCGGCCTCAAAGAACGCGCTGTCCGCGAGGTCTGCCGCGAAGCGTCGACCGATGCCGACGGCATCGTGAGCGTCGCCGTCCTGAACAGCGAAGACCAGACGGTGATCGCCGGCGAGCTCGGCCCGCTGGAGCGTGCCATGGCGCTCGCCCGCGCGCGCGGCGCCAAGGTGCGCAAGCTGCCGATCAGCGTCCCCAGCCACACGCCGCTCATGCGCGACGCCGCGCGCGAGCTCTCGCGCTTCATCGACAAGCTGCCGTTCCGCGACCCGAACCCGCCCATCGTCTCGAACATCTCCGCGAAGCTGCTCACGACCGCCGAGGACGTGCGCGAAGAACTCTCGAACCAGATCTGCGCCGCCGTCCAGTGGGCGCGCTGCGTCGTCGCGCTGGCGAACGAGGGCGCCGGCCCCTTCGTCGAAGTAGGGCCGGGCCAGGCGCTCTCCAACCTCGTCCGGCGCATCCGCGGCGACATCGAGGTGTTCGACACCGAGACCGCGTCCGTCGAGCAGCTGCTCCGCCTCGGCGTGGCGCTGCCCGTCCGCTCCTCGTCCGCGACGCTTCACCCGCAGCGGCGCTCTGCGCTACGATAGCCGCGGGCGTCCCCGCCCCGTGAGCATGCCAGGCAAGGATGGCTCCCTTCGATGAGTTCCGCCTACCCGCCGTTCTCTGAGCTGCCGGACGAACAGCGTGTCGTCGTCACCGGACTGGGCGCGGTCTGCCCGGTCGGCAACGACCTCGCGACCACCTGGGCCGCGCTCGTCGATGGCCGCTCAGGCGTGGGCCGGCTGACGAAGTTCGACGCGACTCCGTACGAGAACGACATCTGCGCCGAGGTGCGCGACTTCCACCCCGAAGAGGCGATCCCGACCAAGGACCTGCGGCGGATGAGCGTGCCGTCGCGCTACGCCGTCGTCGCGGCTCAGGAGGCCGTCGCGGACGCCGGCCTCGTGGTCGACGAATCGAACGCGGCGGACGTGGGCGTGATCTTCGGCTCGGCTGGCGGCGGATACCACCTGATCCTGGACCAGGACCGCACCTTCCGCGAGCGCGGCGTGCGGCGCGTCAGCCCGTTCCTGATCTCGCACATGCTCCCCGACGCGACCTCCGGCCACATCGCGATCACGTTCGGCGCGCTGGGGCCGAACTTCTGCCCGGCCGCCGCATGCGCGACGGGCACCGTCGCCGTGGGCGAGGCGATGGAGACGATCCGGCGCGGCGACGCGAAGGCGATCATCTGCGGCGGCACCGACGAGCCGATCCTGCCCGTCGTGTTCGCCGGGTTCCAGGCGATGCGTGGCCTCGCGAGCGACCCCGACCCCACGAAGGCCTGCCGCCCGTTCGACGCGAACCGCACCGGCTTCGTTGTCGGCGAGGGCGCAGCCGCGCTCGTCCTCGAATCGCTCGCGTCCGCCCGCGAGCGCGGCGCGCGCTGCTACTGCGAGGTCGTGGGCTACGCGTCCAGCGACGACGCGTACGACATGGAGGCCTCGCACGAATCGGCGCGCGGGCCCAGGCTGGCCATAGGGCGCGCGTTGGCGAAATCCGGCCTGCCGCCGGAGGAGATCGATTACATCAACGCGCACGGCACCGGCACGCTGCTCAACGACCGCGTCGAGACGGCGGCGATCAAGGCGGTCTTCGGCAAGCACGCCTACCGGCTCGCCGTCGGGTCCACGAAGTCGATGGTCGGGCACCTGATGGGAGGCGCAGGCGCGCTGGAGGCGCTGTCGACCGCGAAGACCGTGCATGAGGGCATCATTCCGCCTACGATCAACTACGAGACGCCCGACCCGGATTGCGACCTCGATTACGTACCGAACGTCGCGCGCCAGACCGAGGTGCGCG
>JBBDNH010000329.1:0-9453 GCA_040877745.1 Dehalococcoidia bacterium | reverse complement strand
CCGGACAGACCTGAAGGTCTGTCCCTACGCGGTGCTGGCGACGCACGACGCGCGCGGGAGCCCTGAAGGGCTCCCCTACGGCGGCGGTATGAGGCACGTGACCGAGTTGGCGGGAAGGGGCCGGACAGGCCCCCGCCAGAGGCGGGCAGGTGCGCTCTGTCCCTACGCGGCCTGAGCGCGATTCGGCAGAGTTCCGAGGTCATCAGATCACGCCCGCGGCTCGCAGCCGCACGAGGCCGGCGGGCCTGAGGCCGAGCATCTCGCCGTAGACCGAGGCGTTGTGCTCGCCGAGCATGGGGGCGGGCCGGAGCTCCCAGGCACCCTCGCCCGGGCGGAAGGGCGGGCCGGGGTAGGTAAGCTTGCCCGCGCGCGGGTCGTCGAGCTCGCGGAAGGAGTGCCGCTCGCGCAAGTGCGGCTGGTCGAGCACTTCGGGGATGGAGAGCACGGGCGCGAGCGTGCAGCGCTCTTCGCCCGAACGACGGTAGATCTCCTCACGCGTTGAGCCGGCGGCCCAGGCGTAGACCCGCGCGAGCAGGTCGTCGTTGTGCTGGAGGCGGGCGCGGCCGTCGCGGAAGCGCTCGTCCTGCGCCATCTGCTCGTCACCGAGGACGCGGGCGAACGACGCGAAGTTGCGCGGCATGACGTGCACGCCGACGTGGCCGTCGGCGCAAGGGAAGACGCCGAGCATCGCGGAGGGGACGTTGCCGCGACGCTTGGACAGCGCATCGCTGCCGCGGTAGGCGTAGTCGGCCATGGAGAGCTCGGCGGTGGCGGCCATGCACTCCATGGCCGCGATGTCGATGTGCTGGCCGACCTCGATCACGCCGACCGAATAGAGGCCGGCGAGCGTCGCGCCGAACGCGTGGACGCCGGCCTGGTACGCGGCCTGGTGGCCGGCGCTCATGAGCGGCGCGCGGCCCGGGTCCCCGGCGAGGCTCATCTGGCCGCCGGCGGCGAACGCCGTGATGTCGCTCCAGGGATGGCGCGCGTACGGGCCACGCTGGCCGAAGGCGGTCGCCGAAGTCACGATGAGGCGCGGGTTGCGCTGCTGGAGGGCCGCGACGCCGGCGCCGAGGGCGTCGAGCGTGCCGGGGACGGTGCTCTCGACGAGGGCGTCGGCGTGCTCGACGAGCTCCAGCAGCATGATGCGCCCGGTCGCGGTGGCGTAGTCGAGCGTGATGCTCTCCTTACCGGTGTTCAGGTAGAGGAACGTGGCTCCCGGCGAGCCACGTTCGGGGAACGGCCCGACGCGCCGGGCGGGGTCGCCGCGGGCCGGGCGTTCGACCTTGATCACGCGCGCGCCGTAGTCGGCGAACTGCTTGGTGCAGAAGGGCCCTGCGGCGCCCTCGGTGAGGTCGAGGATGGTGAGTTCGGAGAGCAGGCCGTCGTCGGGCATGGCGAAAGGATGGTAGCAGCGCTAGTCGCTGGTTGCTAGTTGCTGGGCGCTGGTTGCTGGTTGCCCGACCGCACCGTGAACGGTGCGGCATGAGGGCGAGGGAGCGTCGGCTTCGGGAACAGCCCGGAGGACGGAGCTTCCGCCGGAGGCGGACCCGCCTGTGGCGGGGAAGCTCTGTCCCTACTTAGACCGCCGACGAACTTCGCACCCCGCGCTGTTCGATCGCACCGTGAACGGTGCGGCAGGTGGCTGTGCGGTTCATGCCGCGGACTTCAGTCCGCGGTCGGCAGCTCAACCTCTGCGCCGCCCTGAGCGGCCGAGCGGTAGACGGCGTCGACGAGCTCGTGGGCGCGGAGGCCGACGTCGAAGCCGGGGTAGGGCGGGCGGCCTTCGGAGAGCGCCTTGAGGAAGAAGTAGTCCTCGAGCGAGTAGCGGCCGAGCGCCTGGTCGTACATCTCCTCACTGAGGCCGACGCGCTCCAGGTAGCGGCGGCGCACCTCTTCGTCGGAGACGACCTGTGGCCCGCCGGAGGTCGATGTGTGGTAGCAGATCGGGCCGAAGAAGTCGTCGTTAATTGCGAAGTAGCCGTTCTCGAAGAAGAGCTCGATGAGGCGGCCGGCGGGCCGGTCGGGGAGGTTGTGCCAAACGGAGACGAGCTGGCCGGTAGCGCCGCTCGCGAACCTGAGGGAGACCGACGCGAGGTCCTCGACGCCTTCGTGGCCGGCGAAGTTTCGCGTCTCCGCGCGCAGGCTCTCGACGTCGCCGGCGAGGAACGTGATGATGTCGAGGTCGTGGATGCTGTGCTCGATGAGCGTGCCGCCGCCGGTGACGGCCACGTCCTTGCGCCAGTCGCTCATGTAGTGGCCGCCGATCGGGAAGGCCTGGTCGTCGCGGAAGAGGAGCGTCATGAGCCGGCCGAGCTTGGGGTCGTCGATCAGCTCCTTGAGGACGGCGAAGATGGGCGCGTGGCGCAAGATCAGCCCGACCTGGTGCCCGACGCCCGCGTCGCAGACGGCCTCGTACATGAGGCGGGCGTCGTCCAGCGTGCGCGCGAGCGGCTTCTCGCAGAAGACGTGCTTGCCGGCGGCGGCGGCTTTGAGCACGAGCTCCTTGTGCTCGGCGGTAGGCGTGCAGACGTAGATCGTATTGACGCCGGGCGAGGCGATCAGCTCGTCGGGGTCGGTGGTCCAGGTATCGAGGCCGGCGATGCGGGCGAACTCCTGGGCGCGCTCGGGCACGCGGTCGCAGACGGCGACGTAACGCGCGTCGACCAGGCCGAGCTTGGTCAGCCCGTGGATGCCGCGCGCGTGGAAGCGCCCGATGAACCCGGCGCCGATGATGCCGACGTGCGGTTGCATAGCCTCGCGGGTATTATCGGCGATCCGGGCGGGACGCGCTTGGGCCTGTCATTCTGAGCCGCAAGTCCTTCGCTAGAAGGACGCGAGCGAAGAATCTTCGTTGGTTGTCCGGGGAGCGAACTCATGTCTAGCCGCAGGGGCGAGAAGATCCTTCGCTTCGCTCAGGATGACAGGATGGGCTGGTTGGTCGCCCTCGCGGGGGCGACAGACCCTTCGCTTCGCTCAGGGTGACAATACGTGCGAGGAGGTCACGCGGTCGTGGCGTAGGCAAGGCAAGCCTGAACGTCCTTGATCCTGAGCCGAGGACAAGCGGCCAGAAGATCGTTCAGGTCGGGGTTTTCAGCGAGGTGGGCAAGCACCAACTCGACAGGGACCCTCGTGCCCTTCACGGTGGGCTTGCCTACCATGATCTTCGGGTCTCGGACGATGCGATCCCAATACTGACCGTTCTGCGCCATGGCGTGGGTATTACACCAGCGCAGCCTCCGGCAGTGCCTTACTCCGCCCAGGGAAGCGCGCGGGGGAGGAAGGTGGGGCGCACTTCGCCGTCCGCGAGGATGCACACGACGGCAAGGCGGCTGAAAAGCGACGGGTCGAGGGCCTTCACGGTGGCGCCCGCGGTCTCCAGCTCGCCGTACTCGTAGCTGCCGATCAGGCCCACCGCGCGCAGCTCGACGTCGAGGGCGTCCAGCGCTTCGTTCGCGGCGGCGAGGCGCTTGCGCACGGCGCGCCGTACGAGGATGCCCTCCGTGGGGTCGATCGACGGCGGCGCGCCGGCGAGCGCGAAGCCGGGCTCGCCGGCCGACAGGCGCTGGAGCGTCCACGCTTCCTCGACCTCGAAGTCGGCGGCCTGGCCGACCTCCATGCCGCGCGAGAGTCGTCCGATGGTGTCCCAGAGCTGCTCTCGCGCTTCGCCGTCCAGCGTGATGCGGTGCAGCCGGGAGCTATCGACGTGGAAGGTGCCGTTCACGTTCTCGGTGATGCGCGTCCACCAGCGGCTGAGCCCGCCGACCACCGACGCGTAGCCGCCCTCCTCGCGCGTCTTGCCCATCTTGACGGTGACCGGGAAGAGCACCTCGGTGCGTTCGCCGGGCTCGAGCGTGGTGGCGGCCTGCTGGACGCGCTGGACGAAGCCGGTCGCGCCGGGCTCGTCCGCGGGAACGTCGCCGCGCGGAGGCACCCAGAGCAGGTACGAGCCGCCGGCGTCGTTCGAGAGGCGTTCGGCCATCGAACGCCGTCGTTCGTCCCACGTCGTGTCGTCCTCCCAGAGCGTGGCGATGGAGAGCCCGATGCGATGCTCGCCGTCCGACGCGAGGAAGGCGTCGCCGTCCGGCTGCAGCTCGAAGCTGGTCTCCCAGCGCGCGTTCAGCCAGTCGAGCAGGAGGCGGGCGCAGTGAGCAAAGGCGAGGTCGTTTGACATCGAGAGCCATGGTAGCAGAGCGGGCGTCTGGGAATGGGCGGCGTTACAATGTCACTTGCCATGCTGAGGACGCGCATTACCAAGCTGTTCGGCATCGAGTACCCGATCATGTCCGCGCCGATGTCGGGCCATGCGAGCGCCGATCTCGCGGTCGCCGTGTCGGAGGCGGGCGGGCTGGGGAGCTTCGGGGCGATCGACGAGCGCGGACCGGACTGGGTGCGCGAGCAGATCCGGGCGATCCGGTCGCGGAGCGAGCGGCCGTTCTGCGTCGGCTTCATTACGCCATTCATTCAGTTCCTGCCGGACTGCTTCGAGGTGACGATCGAAGAGCGCGTCCCGGCCATCGCGCTGTCGTTCGCCGACCCGCAGCCGTGGCTGGGCCGGGCGAAGGAGGCCGGCGCGCGGACGCTGTGCCAGGTGCAGTCGATGAAGGGGGCGACGCAGGCCGTCGAAGGCGGAGCGGACGTGATCGTCGCGCAGGGAACCGAGGCGGGTGGCCACACGGGTTCGATGACGCTGCTGCCGCTGCTGACGCGCATCGCGGAGCGCTACCCGGAGACGCCGCTGATGGCCGCGGGCGGCATCGCGACGGGCCGCGCGCTGGCGGCCGTGCTATCGGCCGGCGCGGACGGGGCCTGGGTAGGCACCGCGTTCCTGGCGACGCACGAGGCGACCGACGTGCCGGACGTCTACAAGCAGCGGATCCTCGAGAGCGACGGCGAGGACACGATGTTCACGCGGGTCTACGACCTGGTCGACGGTCTGCCATGGCCGGAGGAGATCGGCGCCCGCGTGTACGCGAACCGCTTCGCGCGCGAGTGGCACGGTCGCGACGCGGAGATCGTCGAGCGGCGCGAGGAGCTAAGGCGGGAGACCAGCGAGGCGTACCAGCGCGATGTCGAAGCGGCCGCGGTCTACATGGGCCAGTCGGCCGGCGACGTGATAGCGATCCGTCCCGCGGCGGAGGTGCTGCGCGACATCTGCGACAGCGCCGAGCGGATCCTGGCCGCACGCTAGCCGCTAGCTGCTAGCTGCTCGTAATCCGGAACACCGGGTGGTCCGGCGAGAGGCGCTGGAGCTCTTCGTCCGTGGGGTCCTTGCCGACGCCGAACTCGCGGCGCGTGACCGTACCCCAGCGCTCCAGGTAGTGTCGTATCACCGGCGGCTTCTCCGCGTCACCGATCTCGGTGGCGCGGAACGCATCGCGCTTGGAGCCGAGCCGCAGCTCGCCCTCGCCCGCGGCGCGCAGGTTGCGCACCCACTCGGTATCGCCGCGCGGCGCGACGAGATAGCGCGCGCCGTCGTGGTCGAGCAGATTGACGGTGACCGCGCGCGGCTCGCCGCTCTTGCGGCCGCGGACGGTGAGGACGTGCGCGCCGCTGAGCGGCAGTCCGAGGCTCAGCAGGAAGGGCATGATCCTGTTGTTCAAGGCCTTCACGAGCCCGCTTGGCTTCGAGTACATAGGCATGTTAGACCTCCTTGTCCTGACAGGCTGAAGCCTGTCCCACGTAATGTCTGCCGGCGCATGCTCGACAGACAGGCCCGAGCGTGTCCTGCGGTTATTGCGCGACCGCACCGTAAACGGTGCGGCATGACCAAGTAGGTCCCCCGACAGGCTAGAGCCTGTGCCACTGGGTGCTCCGCCAGGCTAAAGCCTGTCCCGCATAGATTTCAGATGTTCGAGCGGGACTGGCCGCCGTCGACGTTGATGCAGGCGCCGGTCACCCAGCTCGCGCGATCGGAGCAGAGAAAGACTACCACGCTGGCGATCTCGTCCGGCGTACCGAAGCGCCCCATGGGGATGTTCTCCTCAATGAAGCGACGCATGCCCTCGGGGTCTTCCTCCAGCCGCCGTCCCCAGGAGCCGCCGGGGAAGGCGACCGAACCCGGCGCGACCGAGTTCACCCTGATCTCCGGCGCGAGCTCCAGCGCCATCGCCTTGGCGTGCGCGATCATGGCCGACTTCACGGCGTTGTACGACGCCGGGCCGCCGGACTCGCGGCCGAAGATCGACGCGATGTGGACGATGCTGCCAGCGCCGGAAGCGCGCAGGTGGGGCACGGCGGCCCGCGTGGCGCGCACGGCGGCGAGCGCGTTCGAGCGGTAGGTCTCGTCCCAGACGTCGTCGGTGTCCTCGCGCGAGCGCGTACCCGCGTTGTTCACCAGGATGTCGAGCTGGCCGAAGCGCGCGACGGTCTCGGCGATCAGGCGCTCGATGTCGGCGGCCTCTGTGACGTCGGCGACGACGCCGAGAGCATCGACGCCGTGCTCGCGCAGCTCGGCCTCGGTGCTGCGAAGAGCGCCCTCGCCGCGCGCGCAGATCGCGACGCGGCAGCCTTCGCCGGCGAGGGCGACCGCAATCGAGCGGCCGATGCCGCGGCTGCCGCCGGTGACGATCGCGACCTTGTCGGTAAGGGCGAGGTCCATGCGCGGCTGATTGTAGCAGCGCGGGCGTAGGGGCGCACGGTGCTGCGCCACGCTACCATGCCGTCGGAGGGGAGCATGGTGCCGAAGAGCCGCAAAGCTGTGCAATCGGAGGCGACACGCGGCGAGCTGATGAAGGTCGCTCGAGCGCTCTTCGCGGAGCGCGGGTTCGCCGGCACGGCGACCGAAGAGATCGCCGAGCGGGCGGGCGTGACGCGCGGCGCGCTCTACCACCACTTCCGTGACAAGGAGGACCTGTTCCGGGCGGTCTACGAGGAGGTCGAGATGGAGCTGGCGGAGAAGGTCGTGGCGCGGACGCTGTCGCTCTCGCAGGCGACGCGGTTGGAGCAGCTACGCGCGGGCGCCGAGGCGTTCCTCGACGCTTGCCTGGACCCGGCCGTGCAGCAGATCGCGCTCGTCGACGCGCCGTCGGTGCTGGGCTGGGAGACGTGGCGGGCGATCGATGCGCAGTACGGCTTCGGGCTGCTGCGCGGCGGGCTGCAGGCGGCTATCGATGCGGGCGAGATCGTCGATCAGCCGGCGGGCCCGCTGGCCCACCTGCTGCTGGGCGCGCTGGACGAAGCGGCGCTGCTGATCGCGCGCGCGGACGACGTGAAGGCCGCCCGGTCGGAGGTGGGCGCGGCGGTGCTGCGACTGCTGGACGGGCTGCGCGCGAAGGGCTAGCCGGCCTCGTTGTAGCGGAAGCACTGCGTCTCGTGGTCGTTCACGAGCCCGACGGCCTGCATGAACGCGTAGCAGATGGTCGAACCGACGAACTTGAAGCCGCGCTTCTTGAGATCCTTGCTGAGCGCGTCCGACTGCTCGGTGCTGGCCGGCAGGTCGTCGCGCCAGGAGAAGCTGTTCTTGCGCGGCGTCCCGCCGACGAAGCCCCAGACGTAGGCGTCGAACGAGCCGAACTCGCGCTGGAGGTCGAGGAAGGCGCGCGCGTTGGAGATGGTCGATGCGATCTTCGCGCGGTTGCGCACGATGCTCGCGTCGGCCATCAGCCGCTCCACGTCCTGCGGGCCGAAGCGGGCGACCTTGGCCGGGTCGAAGCCTCGGAACGCTTTGCGGTAGCCTGCGCGCTTGCGGAGGATGGTCTCCCAGCTGAGGCCGGCCTGCGCGCCCTCCAGGGTGAGGAACTCGAAGAGGACGTGGTCGTCGTGAACGGGCACGCCCCACTCGGTGTCGTGGTAGGCGAGGTTGAGGTCGCTGGTGTTGGCGCACCAGCGGCATCGAAGTGTCATCGAGGGTATTCTAGCCACGGGCGCGAGGGTGCGCTCCTATTCTGCCTGGTCAGGCTCGACAGGAGCGTCCTTGAGCACGTCGTCATGGACCCGATCCATGAACGTCCCGACCTCGGACGAGATCTCTAGACCCTTTTCTACCCAACCTCCATCGGCATCGCCAAGTACTCGGAACTGGACTTGCGCGATGCGCTCAAGGAGCATCCGAGACGTTCCCAGGAGGAAGTAGAGGCAGATCGTTAGGTTGCGCTTGTCAAAGTACCCGCCGGCATGGAGATAGGTGCTTTCAGCGTCCCAATGATACAGCCACTTCAAGCCAATAGCTCGAGGGTGAGCAAACTGACTCAGGACACCGTAGATCTCCTCCATACGTTGTCCCATGTCGCCGAGATCGTCCCAGATTTGCTTGAACCGAGGTGGACGTCCCTCCTCCGGTAGCTCTTCGATCACTCCCCCAAGCCAAAGGCCAATTTGATCAAGGTGGCTTTCACAATATCGAAGAGTTGCCCAATCCTCTAAGGCAGCGCGGCATAGCATTAGACTTTGTACTGAGTAACCACGTACTGCATCTTCTCGTGCCCTCCACAGTGTTCCAAATGCCCTCTCCAGCAATAGGACAGCGAGGAAGTTCAAGCCCCGGTCGTGGCGTCGGCCGTCTACCTTCGCCAGGCCGTGATTGATATGCAGAATAACCTGATCGAGGAGGGCGATCTCAGTTGGCATCGTGGCCTGGGAGTTGCGGAGAACTTCCAGGTCGATGCTCTCTAGCGCTGGAGGCTCGGCCTGCAAAGTGGTTCCGAATCTCGTGCTGCCAAACTATCCGTTTCTTACTCCAACCCAAGCTGCTTGCGGTAGTCGTCCTCGACCGCGCGGAGGGTGCCGAGCTCCAGGAACTGCTCGTAGGGGAGCTTGAGCACCTGGCTGACGATCTCCGGGGGCACGGGGAGCGTCGGTTTGGTGGCGGTGACGCCCTGCTCCTCCAGCGCGGCGAGCTCCTCGCCGGAGAGGCCGAGGAGGCCGCCGAGGACCTCGTTGTTGTGCTGGCCGAGCGTGGGCGCGGGGCCGGCCGCTGCGGCGTCGAACTCGTCGAACTTGGCGGCGAGGTGGCGCTGGATAGGCCGCGTGCCCATGTGCGGCTGGTCGACCACGTCGAACTGGCCGCGCTCCTTGAAGTGCGGGTCGAGCAGCGCCTCCTTGCCGTTCAGGACGGGCGCGGCGGTGACGCCGGCCTTCTGCAGCAGGTGGAACGCCTCGTAGTGGTCCTTGTCGGCGGTCCAGCCTTCGATGAGCTTGTCGAGCTCGTCGTGGTTCGCGTGGCGCGAGAGCACGTCGGCGAAGCGCGGGTCATCCGCCCACTCTGGGTGGCCCGTCGCGTCGCAGAACGCGGCCCACTCGGCGTCGTCCGCGATCGAAATGACGAGCCAGTCGTCGCCTGCGCTGAGCTTGCCGAATGCGTCGCCCCGGCAGCGATAGCAGCCCTGAGGCGCAGCCCAGGGACTGCGGTCGCCGATGCGCTCCGGCAAGCGGCCGATCATGGTGTAGTCCATGATCGCAGCGCCGGTGAGCGGGATGGCGGCCTCGTGCTCGGAGAGGTCGATGTACTGGCCC
>JBBDNH010000328.1:393-9471 GCA_040877745.1 Dehalococcoidia bacterium | reverse complement strand
CTGCACCTACTCGCTGCGCGGGCCGGCGTTCGACGAGCTCTGGGGAGCGCTCGACGGGAGCAGCCCGGCCGAGGTTGGCGACGGCCATCCGCTGTTCCAGGAGATCCGGCGTCACGGCGCCGCCCGCGAGTTGTCGCTCGTCGTCGCGACGTTGCAGGCGCTCGCCAGCGGTCGCGTGCGCATCGAACGCGGCCGTGTCGTCGACGATTCGGGACGCGAGCTGCCGGGCGGGCTGGACCTTACCTCGGAGGTCGATGCGGATGTCGCACAGGAGTTAGCGGACTAGCCAGGCTCCTGGCCGGATTGGCTGACCGGCAGCCTCACTCACTCCGAGTTGTCGATGGTGCGCGGTGGTCGGAGACTCGCCCTTCTCCCGCTCGCGGGAGAGGGGATTAAGGCGTGACGGCGTCGAACTTCGAACCTCGAACTTCGAGCCCGGCTTAGATACAAAGAGACCCGTGCCAGGGACTGGTGGCGAGGAATCCTGACACGGGCCATGCAGGCCCAGAGCTCGGTAGGAGGTCATTCCTTCTGAGATCTGCATCCTGCGACATTGATACTAGTCCATCCCCCGCCAGCGAGCAAGTGCTGATACGCATGATCGGTTGTTGTAGCCCCCTAGTTGACCAGCTATAATGGCCGAACCTTGAACGAGAACGGCGACTCCCCGCCTCTCGACAGCGTTGCCTGCCAGCGCTGCGAAACCGCGTGCGACATCGAAGACAACTTCTGCCGTTGTTGCGGCTTCTCGCTCCACGACAATCCACACCTGCCTTCCGTTCGAGAAAGCCAGCTTCCGGTCGTTCACGCGCCATCCGTACCTGCGACCGTCGTTAAGGGCGCCGCGTTCGTCGCGGCCGGCAAGCTAGCGGAGATCCTTGTTCGCAGGATGGTGCGCGGCGCGTTCGGGCGCCCTACCCAGAAGGCGAAACAGCCGGCGAAGCGAGCAAAGGCCGATATCGTGCCGCGCGAGGAGCAGCTTCCGGAAGAGGGCCAGGTCGTCAGCGAGACGTTCCTGCTCCGCCGCGTGCGTATTCGACGCTAGGTAACGCCCCTATTGGGGCGCTGGCACTTGGGGTTTCGGGTAACCTCCGCAGGACGCGGTGTAGCGGGGTCGCTGCGTCGAGCATCTCAGTCCGCACTTCGCGGAACGCGCGGCAGCCTCACGCCAAGGAAGGCGAGTCACGGTGCGCGCACCACTCGTCCTGGCGTGTCTTCTCCTTTCGGTGGCAGTGGCGTCGCTGGGCTTCTTCGTGCGCGCGAACCTGGAAGCGGATAGCACCGTCGCATCGTGGGACTTTGAAGAGGCGAGCGACGTTGACGACTGGGAGCCGGACCTCGTCCTGGCCGCTGGTCTTGGCGCCGGACGCTCGGACGGGGCCCGCGCGACGAACGGCCAGGCGGACGCCCAGACGTTTCAGAGTCCGTTCTTCGCGGCCATGCCGGGGCATTCCTACCACGCCTCTGGGTCCCTTGTGGCCTTCGAGGGCGTCGCCCTCTCTGGGCAGTTGAGGCTCTCCGCGTTTGAGCCTGTCGCCAGCAATCAGCACATGCTATTCAGCGCGGCTGACTTTTCCATCGATCTCGATGTCCCGTGCGCAGCCGTCTGGGTGCAGCTCGTGCTCACTGTGGAAGGGTCTCCCGGAGCCAGCAGCATCATCGTGGACGACATCGTCCTCAAGGACACAGGCTCGGCCATCGCCTGCCAAACACCGACGCTGACCGGCACGCCATCGCCGGCCGACGCGCCGAGCGTCACGCCGACGGCCACGCTGGCCGGCCCGGCGACACCGACCGCAACTGCGACAGCGGCCGCGCCTGCCACGCCGAGCGCGTCGCCGACCGGCGTCGCTTCAGCCACCGCCGAAGCCAGCGCGACCCCCACAGCGTCACCCGTTCCGCCCGCGACGCCCTGGCCGGCCACGACCGCTACGGCGTCGGACACACCGAACCACCTGCCGACCGCGACGTCGCCGCCGGCCGCCAGCGCGTCTCCCTCGCCGGCCGGCCCCGAGCCGCCGACAGCCACGGCGACCGACGCGCCCACGGCTCCGACGCCGTCGCACGGGCTGCTCGTTAACGGCGGGTTCGAGGCTACCGGCGACAGCGGCCTGATCGGCTGGCACACGTTCGGCGGCGTGCTCTCGCAGGTCGCTGCGCCGGTCCACGGCGGCCGGAGCGCCGGCGCGTTCTTCAGCTCCACATCCAGCACGAAGTGGGTGTTCCAGACGGTGCCCGTGGAGCCGCTCGCGTGGTACCAGATGGACGGCTTCGTCCATCACGACGATCCGTGGGTCGCGGAAGCGTTCCTGCGAGTCTCCTGGTACGCGTCCGACGACGGCGCCGGGAGCGCCATCGACACCGTCGACTCCACGCACGTGCTTAGCACGCCGTCCGCGCAGTTCCGTTCGTTGAACACAGGTCCGGTGCGCGCGCCGGCGAACGCGCGCTCGGCGCGAGTTCGCGTCATGCTGCGCCCGTTCTCCGACGCGGGCGCTGTGATCTACATCGACGATGTCTCGTTCGCGCCGGTCGCGCCACCTCCGACCGTGACCCCGATACCAACGTCGACACCCAGCCCCACCTCCACGCCGAGTCCAACCTCGACGCTGCCGCCGCCCGCCACCGCGACGCTGATCGCGGCACCCACGTTGACGAGCGCGCCGACCGCGACAGGCGCATCGACGTCGACCGTCACGGCAACCTCGCCCGTGGCTTCACCGGCCACGCCGTCGCCATCCGCGACCCCGGACGGCGGACCGACGGTCAGCGCGACACCCACGCCGTCGCCCACCGACCTGGTCGCGATCGCAAGCGGCTCGGCAGGCCTGCTAAACGGCAGCTTCGAGGCAATCGACGGAGACGCCCCGGCAGGCTGGGATGCCCAGGGCGGCGTGCTGGCCGTCGTCGAGGCGCCCGTGCGGAGCGGGAACAGCGCCGGGGCCTTCTACAGCGCCACCGACAGCACCAAGTGGGCCTTCCAGACGATCGGCGTCGAGCCGCTCGGGTGGTACGAGATGCGGGCGTACGTCTACCAGAACGACGTATGGGTCGAGGACGCGTTTCTGCGCGTATCGTGGTACGCGAGCGACGACGGCTCCGGCAGCGCAGTCGCGACGGCGGACTCCACGGAGGCGCTCAGCGCGCCGGCGGCGTCGTACCGGCGGCTGACCACCGGGCCGGTGCGCGCGCCGCCCGGCGTCCGTTCAGCCAACGTCCGGATCATGCTCCGGCCGAAGTCGGGGGTGAGCGCCGTGATCCTCATCGACGATGTCTCGTTCGAGCTTGCGACGGCGCCGCCCGCGCCGCCGGACGAGCCGGCCACCGGCTCCGGCGGCTCATCGGCGGCCTCCGGATCGAGCAGCTCCTCCGGATCGTCGCGCTCGTCGCGCTCGTCGAGCTCAGGGCGCATCGCACAGGTCCAGGCTGCCGCGGCGCCGGCCCCGTTGGTCTATACCCCGATGCCGCTGCCGATCATCCGGCGCAACCCCCTGCTCTCGCCGGTGGAGGGCGCAGGGGCCAGCAACTCGACGCCGTGGTGGTCGTGGGCGCTGCTCGGCAGTTCGCTCGGCATGGGCGCGGCCGGCTGGGGAATGTACTTCGCCAGGACGTACACGCTATCCATAGAGCGAAGGCCCGCAGGCGCTGTTCATCCTGTAGGAGGCTACTGAGTGACGGAACCCCGCGACCTGGTCGACGAGATCGAGCGGCACGTAACCCTGCCCGAAGGCCACGAAGAACGGTTCAGCGGCTACGGGATCATGGGCCTCCCGTTCGCGTCCGGCCACCTACTGGCGCTGCGCCGCTTCCCGGCATCGTCCCTCGGAGCGGGCTACGCGTCGGTCTGGCACCGCGATCCCCAGGGACGCTGGACGATGTTTGTCGATGTGCCTGCGAGCCGGTCCTGTCCTCGGTACTTCGGCAGCGCCGTTGCCCGCGCGACAGAACTGCCGATTGCCATCGACTGGACCGGCGACCGTTCGTTCCGCGTGTCCATCGACAATGGAGTGGACCTGCGCTGGAGCGTATCGTTGGGCCAGCCACCGGTGATGAAGGTGCTGAACGCCGTGGGCGCGCTCATGCCGGATGCGCTCTGGCGTCGCCCGGCCGTCCTCCGCGCGATGGGCTCGGTCGCGAGCCTGACGCTCGGCGCAGGCAGGCTGGGACTCTCCGGCTTTGCGCCGAACGGGCAGCGGTTCATCGCGAATCCGCTGCGCATGTGGTCGATCGTAAAGAGTGCCGCAACGCTGGGCGGTGATGACTTGGGCCCGCTCGGCAAGCTCTCCGAGCAGGTCCATTTGGGCGACTTCTGGATACCTCAGCGCGGCATCTTCGTCATCGGCCGCTCCTTCTTCGAGCCGTTCGATTCGGCCCGCCACCTCGCCGCGACCTCGCAGGCGACGGACGCCTGACTGCGCCCGCTTGTCGCTCTTTCGCGCGCTCGCCTATACTCTCTCTAGCGCGGAGGGAGAGACGAAGGTCGAAGCGGGAGACAGCGAAGCTACAGGTTCGGGCGAGGCAGCGCCGCGCTGCATCGCCATCGATGGGCCGGTTGCGTCGGGCAAGAGCGCGGTGGGCAGTCGCATCGCCCGCCGTCTCGGCTATCGTTTCGTCGATACCGGCATGATGTACCGAGCGCTCACGTGGCTGGCGCTCCAGCGCGGTATCGATCTCCACGACGAACAGGCCCTCGCGAAGCTGGCCGGCGACGTCACCATGACCGTCGAGCTCGGTCCGCCCGCCGCGCCCGAGGCCGGTCGCGTCCACGTCGATGGCATGGACGCCACCGGCCATCTCCGAACGACGGAGGTCGGCGAAGCGGTCTCGCTCGTCTCGCGCGTGCCCGCCGTCCGCGCCGCGATGGTGCGCATCCAGCGCGAACTCGCGCGCGAGGGCGGCGTCGTGATGGCCGGCCGCGATATCGGCACCGTGGTGCTGCCCGATGCCGGCCTCAAGGTCTACCTGGACGCGTCCGCCGCGGAGCGCGCCCGCCGCCGCCATGAGGAGCTACAGGCGATCGGTCGCGAGGAGACGCTCGCCGACGTGCAGGGCGAGCTTGCGCTGCGCGACGAGATCGACAGCGGGAGGAGCGCGTCGCCGCTCCGTCCCGCGGACGACGCTCTGGTGATCGAAACCGGCCGTCTCTCGCTCGACGCCGTGGTAGACCGTATCATGGAAGCGCTGCCATGCTGCTGAGGCTCTACCGACGCTTCATCATCGCGCTCGACCGGCTCTGCATGACGGTCTACGTGCGCAAGTTCGAAGTCGTCGGGCGTGAGAACGTGCCGTTGGAAGGGCCCCTGATCCTCGCCAGCAACCACCTCAACAACGCCGACCCGCCCGCGATCGCGCTCGCGCTGCCGCGCCTGCCGACGTACATGGCCAAGCGCGAGATGATCCGCTGGCCGGTCCTCGGGCCCGCGTTCAAGTGGTTCGGAGCGTTCCCCGTGCGACGCGGTGAGGCCGACCTATCAGCGCTGCGCACCGCGGGCGAAGTCGTCAACGATGGCAAGATGCTGGTGATGTTCCCGGAGGGTACGCGGAGCCGCACCGGCGGCCTGACGCAGGGCCACGCCGGTACGGGGCTCATCGCGCTGCGGACGGGCGCTCCCGTGCTCCCTGTGGCGATCACGGGTACAGAAGTCATCACGTGGCCCTGGCTGTTCGTGAAGCCGCTCTCGGTGCCGCACGTGAAGGTGACGATTGGCGAACCGTTTCACGTGCCGCCGGTCGGTCGTATCAACTCCGAGACTGCCAAAGAGGCGACCGACTTGATCATGCGCCGCATCGCTGCGCTGCTGCCGCCCGAGTACCGCGGCGTCTATGCGGGCGCGGCTGAGCCTCGGGAAGCGGCGGCGCAGGCGAGGTAGGTATACTGAAGGCCATGGAGATCATCCTCGCGAGCGAGATGGGCTTCTGCTGGGGCGTGCGGCGCGCTGTCGAGATGATGGAAGACGCCACGGAGCACACCGGCCCAATGGTCAGCCTCGGCTCGGTCGTCCACAACCCCCAGGTCGTGTCCCAGCTACGAGAGAAGGGCCTCGATGTGATTGCCACCGCCGACGACGTGCGCGGCCGTCCGGTCGCGATCACCGCGCACGGCGTGAGCGAGGCCGTCGTGCGCGAGCTCGAGGGCAAGGGCGTGCCCCTGGTGGACACCACGTGTCCCATCGTCACGCGCTCGCAGCAGTGGGCGAAACGGCTCTCCGAGGAAGGCTTCGCCGTGATCGTCTACGGCGACCCAAACCACAAGGAGATGCGCGGCGTGCTCGGCTGGGCCGGCCGCAGCGGCTACGCCGTGCCGAGCATCGACGCTATCGACGAGCTGCCGGACAACCTGCCGACGCGCATCGGCGTGCTCTCGCAGACCACCGAGACCGAGGGCCACTTCGCGGAGTTCGTGCGCGCGCTGCTGGAACGGCGCATGGAGCGCATCAGCGAGCTTCGCGTGATCAACACGCTCTGCAACGCGACGACGAGCCAGCAGGCCGCCGCTCGCGAGCTCGCCCATCAGGTCGACCTCATGATCGTCATCGGCGGCCGCGAGAGCGCGAACACGCGCCACCTCGCCGAGGTGACCCGCGAGGAGGGCGTCGAGGCGCATCAGGTGGAGTCGGCCGGCGACATCGAGCCAGCCTGGCTCGAAGGCCGCGCGCGAGTCGGCGTGACGGCCGGCGCTTCGACACCGGA
Source organism: Dehalococcoidia bacterium (assembly GCA_040877745.1). Classification (GTDB taxonomy): domain Bacteria; phylum Chloroflexota; class Dehalococcoidia; order DSTF01; family RBG-16-68-14; genus JBBDNH01. The sequence continues at coordinate 2,781 of JBBDNH010000328.1, read as the reverse complement.
CAGCGCCGTCGAGGCCGTCGTCGCCCGCTTGCGGGAGCTCGCGCCGCCTGCGCGAGCTCGCGCCTGAGGGGAGGTGATACGGCAGAAGCCGCGGAACAAAGCAAGTTCACCAGAGTAAGCGCCAGGTCCACAGTGCCTGCGGCCGCCGGCTGAAGTCGGCGGCATGGGTTCCTCCGGAAGCCGCGGACTTCAGGCCGCGGGCAACGAACTCCCGGCACTGCGGATGACGAGGAGGAGGTCGATCGAATCATTCGGCGGATGGCCTCCCGGCTGCACGGTCGTGATGGGCGATGCAAACCGCGGGGCGAAAGCCCCCGACAAAGACCGCCCAGCGTGCGAGGGGAGTTGCTCCCCCTGTTCCCCAACCGCGGCAACGAACAGCGCATTCCAACCGATCCCGAACGGACTCCCGCAGCATCTTGCTTCGACGCAGGGTGGCTGCAGGCATCGAAAGGAGTGCTGCATGTGCGGCATCATCGGATACGCAGGAACGCGAGAGGCCGGACCGCTGCTCGTCGAAGGGCTGCAGCGGCTGGCATACCGAGGCTACGACAGCGCCGGCTTCGCCGTCGCCGATAGCGAAGGCCGGCTGAATCTTCAGAGACGGGTCGGCAAGCTCAGCAACCTGATCGCCAGCCTGGAGGGCGTCTACCCGCCGGGCACCGTCGGCCTGGCGCACACGCGTTGGGCTACCCACGGCAAGCCCTCCGACGACAACGCCCATCCGCACCTCGACTGCACGGGCGATGTCGCGGTGGTGCACAACGGCATCGTTGAGAACTACCACGAGCTGGGCCAGGAGCTCCTGGCGCAGGGGCATCGCTTCGCGTCCGAGACCGACAGCGAGGTGATCGCCCACCTCATTGAGGGCTATCTCAAGGACGGCTCGGAGCTGCACGAGGCGTTGCGCCGCGCCGTCGCGCGTATCGATGGCTCCCAGGCGATCGTCGCGTTCAGCCGCGGCGAGCCCGACAGGCTCGTGGCGGCGCGCGCCGGGAACGCGGGCGGCATCGTGGTCGGCTATGGGCGCAATGAGCACTTCCTCGCGAGCGACCTGACGGCGCTGCTGCCGGAGACCCACGAGGTCGCGTTCCTCAACGACGGCGAGCTGGTCGAGCTCGGGCGCGAGGCCGTGCGCTACTGGGACGCGAACGGCGCCGAGATCGAGAAGCGCCCGCAGACGGTGCCGCACGACCCCGTCGCGGCGGCGAAGGGCACATACAAGCACTTCATGCTCAAGGAGATCATGGAGCAGCCCGAGTGCGTGCTCGACACCTTTCGCGGGCGCGTGCTCTTCGACCCACCGACGGTCGATCTCACCGACCTCGACGTCTCCGACGACAAGCTGCGCGCCGTCGAGCGCGTGGTGCTCATCGCGATGGGCACGAGCCTCCACGCGGCGATGGTCGGCCGCCGCTACTTCGAGGAGCTGGCCGGCCTCCCGGCCGAGGTCGACAACGCCTCCGAGTTCCGCTACCGGAGCGCGCTCGTCGGGCCGGAGACGCTCGTCGTGTCGGTCGCGCAGTCTGGCGAGACGGTCGACACGCTGGAGGCGATGCACGAGGTGCGCCTTCGCGGGTCGCTGCAGGTGACCGTCTGCAACACGCCGGGCGCCCAGTCGACGCGCATCGCGGACGGGACGCTCTACACGCGCTGCGGGCCGGAGATCGGCGTCGCCAGCAGCAAGACGCTCACAGCGTCGATGGTCGCGCTCTACCTGCTCGCGTGCCACCTGGGCCGCGTGCGCGGGCGCCTGGACGAGGCAAAGCTCGGTGAGCTCGTCGAGCCGCTATCGCACTTGCCGGCCCTGCTTGGCCGCGTGCTGCGCGACGAGCCGAAGATCGAGCAGCTGGCGCAACGGTTCCATCGCTACCAGGACTTCCTGTTCCTCGGCCGCGGGCTGCAGTACCCGGTCGCCATGGAGGGCGCGCTCAAGCTGAAGGAGCTGAGCTACATCCACGCGGAGGGCTACCCCGCCGGCGAGATGAAGCACGGGCCCATCGCGCTCATCGACGAGACGATGCCGACGGTGGCCATCGCCGTGCGCGACGGGCTGCGCGAGAAGATGCGCTCGAACATCGAACAGGTGAAGGCGCGCGACGGCACGGTGATCGGCCTGATCAACGAGGGCGACGCCGAGCTTGCCGCGCAGGTCGATGAGGTGATCGAGGTGCCGGAGACGACGGCGCTGCTGCTGCCGGTGCTGACCGTCGTGCCGCTGCAGCTCCTCGCGTACCACATCGCCGTCTGGCGCGGCTGCGACGTGGACCAGCCTCGCAACCTGGCGAAGACGGTGACCGTGGAGTAGCCCGCCGGTCGACGACCCACGTGTAGGGCGGTTCGCGAACCGCCCCTACAACGCCTCTCAGCGCAACCTGTAGGGGGGGG
>JBBDNH010000328.1:0-383 GCA_040877745.1 Dehalococcoidia bacterium | reverse complement strand
CACGGCCGTGCGCCCCTACATCGTCTGTGCAATTGGAAAGACCTCCGTTGGCCAAGGCGACCATATGGCCGCCCCTACCTTGGCGTCCATCCTTTGTTCCAGAAGCTTCAGCTGGCCGGGCGGGTGCCGGGCCTAGCGGTCGACGTTCGACGTGTCGTGCTCCAGCGTGGCGTGGGCGGCGGCCAGGCGCGCGATGGGCACGCGGAAGGGCGAGCAGCTCACGTAGTCGAGGCCGAGCCGGTGGCAGAAGTCGATCGAACGCGGGTCGCCGCCGTGCTCGCCGCAGATGCCGAGCTTGAGGTTCGGACGAGACTTGCGGCCGGCCTGCACGGCCATGCGGATGAGCAGGCCGACGCCGGCCTGGTCGAGCGTCTCGAAGGGGT
>JBBDNH010000327.1:0-9557 GCA_040877745.1 Dehalococcoidia bacterium | reverse complement strand
CGGGGCCGCTGCCCGGCGTGATGCCGGCGCCCACCGGCACAGAGAGCCCGCAGGCGCCCTCGGTCGCGAGACGGTCGAGGTTCGGTGTGTCCGCCGCCTCCAGCTCGCTGCGTCCTGTGCCCGGGTGCGGCAGGCCACCGAGGCCGTCGACGACGGCGAGGAGGATCTTAGTATCGTTGGGCGTGGCGAGCTGGCGGATGAGGTCGAGGTCCACGAGGCTAGGCGACCTCGCTCAGGTCGTACACGGGGACACTGTCCTGGCGCTTGGGGGCGGGCTGGTTCCAGACGAGTTGCTGTATCTTGTCCGCTACGTCTGGTCGCAGAGACTGCTCACTGCACTGTGAGCAGACGAGCGCAGGCACGTTCTCGATGATAGTGACGCGGCCGTCGTGCTGCGAAACGTACGTGATCAATTTCGACTCCAGGGCCCCCTTACAAGAACGGCAATGCATGATGCTCCCTAGCTAGAACCAGCTCACCTGATGATAGCATCTCGATGTCGCGCCGTGAGGTCACTACTACTTGTCGACGAGCGCCGCTACGCCCGGGAGCTCCTTGCCCTCCAGGAACTCCAGGAACGCGCCGCCGCCGGTCGAGACGTGGTCGAAGCGGTCGGCGAGACCCGACTCACGGACGAGCGCGGCGGTTTCGCCGCCGCCGGCCACGACGACGGCGTCCAGCTCCACGAGGAGCCTGGCCAGCGCCTCCGAGCCGCGCGCGAACTGCGGGAACTCGATGACGCCCAGAGGCCCGTTCCAGACGATCGTCCGGCAGCTCTTCAGCGCCTCGCCGTAGGCCGCGACCGAGCGCGGGCCGGCGTCCATGATGCGCCAGCCGCCGGGGACGCTCTCCACGCTCTCGATGCGTGACTCGGCGTCCGCATCGAAGCGGTCGGCGACGACGACGTCGACCGGCAGCAGCAGCTTGACGCCACGCTGCTCCGCCTGCGCACAAACGTCGTTCGCCGCGCCGAGCTGGTCGTCCTCAACGAGCGAGTCGCCGACGGCGTGGCCCTGCGCCTTCAGGAACGTGTTCGCCATACCGCCGCCAATGACGAGTACATCGACCTGCGTCAACAGGTTGCTGACGCACGCCATCTTGTCGCTGATCTTCGCGCCGCCGATGATCGCGCCGACCGGGCGCTCAGGGTCGGTCACGCAGCGCGCGAGGTAGTCGATCTCGCGCTCCATGAGCAGGCCGGCGACCGCGGGCAGGTAGTGCGTCACGCCTTCGGTCGATGCGTGGGCGCGGTGCGCGGCGCCGAAGGCGTCGTTGACGTAGACATCGGCGAGCGACGCAAGCTTGCGCGCGAAGTCGGGGTCGTTCGCCTCCTCCTCAGGATGGAAGCGCAGGTTCTCGAGCAGCAGCACGTCGCCCGCACCGAGCTTGGCGACCGCTGCCTCGGCCTCCGGCCCAACGCAGTCGGTCGCGGTCGCGACGGGCGCGCCGAGCAGCTCCGACAGCCGTACGGCGACCGGCGTCAGCCTGAGCGCCTCGACGACCTTGCCCTTGGGCCGGCCCAGGTGCGAGCAGAGGATGACCTTCGCGCCACGCTCGCGCAGGTACTCGATGGTCGGGAGCGAGGCCTCGATGCGGAGATCGTCGATGACGCGGCCCTGATCGTCCAAGGGGACGTTGAAGTCAGCGCGAACGAGCACGCGCTTGCCCTTGATGTCGAGGTCGATGTCGCGAACGGTCTGCTTCTTCATCTCACGCGCGCCGGTCCGCGGCGAAACGGGCGAGCTGGCGTAGCTCGCCCAGGCGGTCGGCGTCGAGATCGAGGCCGTCGAGCGCTGCGGCTGCACCGTCCGCGTGCTCGCGCGCGACACGCTCGCCCTCGTCGCGCGCGCCCAGCTGCTCGAGCGTCGCGCAGGCGTGCGTGACGTCGGCGTCGCTCATGACGTCGTTCGCGAGGAGGCGCTGGAGGTCGGCGCGCTGGTCGTTCGACGCGCGTTCGAGCGCGACGACGACGGGGTAGGACTGCTTGCCGGCGCGCAGGTCGTCGCCGGCGGGCTTGCCCGTCTCGGCGACGTTACCCCAGACGCCGAGCAGGTCATCGCGGACCTGGTAGGCGAGGCCCAGGCGGCGACCGAACTCAAAGAGCGCATCCGTCGTTTCCGGGGTCGCGCCGCCGAGGAGCGCCCCGATGCCGGTCGAAGCGGCGAGGAGCGCAGCGGTCTTGCCCTCGATCATGCGCAGGTAGTCCTCGTGCGAAATCTGACGTTTGTCCTCGTTGAGCAGGTCGAGGTGCTGGCCTTCGCAGAGGCGCAGTGTCGCCTCGTGTAGCATCCGGGCCGCCTCGATCACGCGGCCGGCGGGGTGGCCGCGCTCGGTTAGCCGGAGCAGCGTGGCCTGCGCCAGCGCGAACATGCCGTCGCCGGCGTTGATCGCCTGCGCCTCGCCCCAGACGCTCCACAGCGTCTCGCGGCCGTGGCGCTGGCGGCTGGCGTCCTCGACGTCGTCGTGGATGAGCGTGAAGTTGTGGATCAGCTCGAGCGCGGCGGCCGCGGGCAGCGCGCGCCGCCAGTCGCCGCCGGTGGCCTCGCAGCAGAGGAGGCAGAGCGCGGGACGGAGCAGCTTGCCGCCGCGACCCTCGACCGGGTTGCCGTCCTTGTCCTCCCAGCCCAGGTGGTAGCGCATGAGCGTAAACGGCGGTACCGGCCGCTGGTCGAGCGCGGCGCGGAGCTCATCGTTGATCGCAGTCTGATAGCGCTCGACGATGCGCGCGATCGCGGCCTCGCCGTCTGGGCGAAGCGGTGAGCCGGCTGCGTGCGCGTTGGGTGGTGCCATCGAGATGCGGTCGATTCTACTATACACGGCTCAACGAGACCGGCCCAGGCCTCAAGGGATGGCCTGCTCCTACCGATGTTAGATGCGAGGGATCAATGACGACATTCAAGCATATGGTGGTCTACGTTGGCCGGTCGTCGGTGTTCACCGACCAACGCTTCACCGACAAGCTGCGCAAGACGCTCCAGAACCACGAGGAATACGGTTGGGAGCTGATCAACGTGGCCTCGCGTTCCGGCCCGCTGGGCGACGTGAGCGGTATGTGGATGTTCTTCAAGCGGCCCGAAGAAGCCGGCGCCGTCGCGCCGGACATGGAGCAGGCTGCCGACGCCGCCGAGCGCGCCGCCTAGCTCACGCCTCCGCCAGCTTCACACCTGACCTCTGCTCAATCTCATCGCGTCCGAGCGCGCCCTCGCGCACGATGCGCGGCGGGTCGACCGTGCAATCCACGACCGTCGATGCCTGGCCTCCCTCACACGTCCCGCCGTCGATCACGACGTCGACCTTGTCCCCGAGCTGAGCGCGCACGTCGTCCGCGGTGAGCGCTTCCGGTCCGCCGGAGACGTTCGCGCTCGTGCCGGTGATCGGCTCGCCGAGCAGGCGCGATAGCTCGCGCGGTACCTTGTGGTCGGGCACGCGCACGCCGACCGTGTCGGCGACGGCCTTCGAGTGGAAGCTGTCCGCTTTGCGTAGGATGATCGTCAGCGCGCCGGGCCAGAATGCGCGCATGAGCCGCCGGGCGCTGCCGGGCAGGTTGTGGACGACCATCGCGACATCGTCCATCGATGGGATGAGCAGCGGGAGAGCCTGGTCGCGAGGGCGGTTCTTCGCTTCGAATAGCTTCTCGACCGCCCGGTCGTCCGTCGCGCGCGCGGCGATGCCGTAGACGGTATCGGTCGGGTAGGCGACCAGCCCGCCGCGTCGCAGCGCGGCGACGGCGCGCTCGATCTGGACGCGGTCGCGGTGTTGGGTCATGTCTTGACGCCAGTGTACCGCGCTGGTAGCGTGAAGGGAGAGCCGCGAATGGCCAATACGCGCCGCCCGGACAAGACCACCAAGTCGGGCGGCGCTGCGTCTTCCAAGGGCAAGAACGGCTCCGGCGGAAGCCATCGCGTCGCCGCCAGCGGCGACCTCGAAGTCTCCACGTATCTCGAAATCGCCCGCGAACGCGAGGGCGAGCGTCCCACAGAGACCGAGCCCCAGCCCGCGCGACCCGAGGCCGTCGTCGTCCTCGACTTCGGATCGCAGTACAGCATGCTCATCGCGCGCCGGATACGCGAGTGCAAGGTCTACTGCGAGGTGCTGCCGTGGGACGCGTCGCAAGAGGAGGTCGAGCGGCTGCGTCCGCGCGCGTTCATCCTCTCCGGCGGCCCGGCCAGCGTGTACGACGAGGGTGCCCCGCAGGCGCCTCCCTACGTCTTCGAGAGCGGGCTGCCCGTGCTCGGCATCTGCTACGGCATGCAGCTCATCGCGCACCAGCTCGGCGGCAAGGTGACGCCCGGCGCGGCGCGCGAGTACGGCCACGCGATGATCCATCGCAGCGACAGCAAGGAAGCGTCGTCGCCGATCTTCAACGACATGCCGGCCAGCATGCCCGTCTGGATGAGCCACGGCGACCGCATCACCCAGGCGCCGCCGGGCTTCCACGCGCTGGCATATTCGGACAACTCGCCCATCGCCGTGATGGGCAACAACGACGGCATCGTCGGCCTGCAGTTCCACCCCGAGGTGGTCCACACGACGCACGGCAAGCAGCTGCTGGAGAACTTCCTCTATCGTGTGGCCGGCTGCCGGGGCGACTGGACCGCGGGCAACGTCATCGCCGAGGCCGTCGCGCGCATCCAGGCCGAGGTGGGCGAAGACCGCGTGCTGTGCGCGCTCTCCGGCGGCGTCGACTCCGCGGTCGCCGCGTCGCTCGTCCACCGGGCCGTCGGCGAGCAGCTCACGTGCATCTTCGTCGACAACGGGCTGCTCCGTAGCGAAGAGCCGGAGCGCGTCGTCGCGACGTTCCAGCGGCACATGCAGATCCCGCTCGTTCACGTCGACGCAGCGGCGCAGTTCATGGAAGAGCTGGCGGGCGTCACCGACCCTGAGACGAAGCGCAAGCGCATCGGGGAGACGTTCATCGCGGTCTTCGAGGAAGAGGCGAAGAAGCTGGGCCACTTCGAGGTGATCTGCCAGGGTACGACCTACCCGGACGTCATCGAGAGCGCGCCGCGCGGCGGACAGGCGAAAGCCGCGGCCAAGATCAAGACGCACCACAACGTCGGCGGGCTGCCCGCGAACATGACCTTCCGCCTTGTCGAGCCGCTGCGCGAGCTGTTCAAGGACGAGGTGCGCCAGGTCGGGCTCGCGCTCGGGCTGCCGGAGGAGATGGTCTTTCGACAGCCGTTCCCCGGCCCGGGACTCGCCATCCGCATCATCGGCGAGGTGACGCGCGACAAGCTGGAGACGCTGCGCGCCGCCGACTGGGTGGTGATGGACGAGATCAAGCGCGAGCGGCTCTACCACGACCTCTGGCAGTCGTTCGCGGTGCTAACCGACTCGAAGTCGGTCGGCGTGCAGGGCGACTTCCGCACCTACGGCTACGTCGTCGCCGTGCGCGCGGTGACCGCGGAGGACGCGATGACCGCGGACTGGGCTCGGTTGCCGTACGACGTCCTGGCCCGCATCGCGAATCGCATCGCGAACGAAGTCCCCGGCGTTAACCGCGTCGTCTACGACATCACGTCGAAGCCGCCGGGCACGATCGAGTGGGAGTAGGGGGCGGGGCTAAACCGTCCCGACCATCGCCGTGTACTGCTCACACTGATCCAGTAGACGATGCAGTAGGCTGGCGAAGCCGAGGCACTCCAACGTCACGGATGCGTCGCGATCATGCTGCCACTCGTCCTCATGCACCGGCGGATTTCGCAGCGCACTCATCGCTCCGGCGAGCAGAAATCTCAACCCCTCCTGTTCGTTTTGCTCCGTCGTCGTTGACAGCGCATTCAGTTGCAAGACAGGTGACTGCTGACTGAAGGCGGCGTTCATCAGCCCTTTGCCATCTAGACTCAGGCCCGACATTGCCTTTACACGGTTGTTCACTGAGCGCATAGCTGCTGCCACCGCCTCGGCGAAGTGGCCCGACGTAAACAACCTCCGTACCCTAGGTGGAAGGTGAGAGTGAAAGTTGCGGCTTGAGTAGATGGCAGCGGGTGTGGGTGGCCTAACTTGGTTCGCGCTAGCCTCGCGTGGCCCCGACTGGGCGCTTCGTGCTGGGCGCGACGCTTCTGACTCCCCATGCTCTCGAATAGCTGCGAGCGACGCCCCCGATGCTCGCAAGGAGCGAACCTCTGCCTGCGCTTCCTCAGATACTCCGTAGTCTCCGAGTTTTATGCCGAACTCATGCGCCATCAGAAGACGCGCCACGTCGGGACTCATGGGCCCGAACTCCTGATCTAGTTGCCGGGACCACCTCGACATAGTCTGCTGCGAACCAGTCTTCGCGAGTAGGGCCTTATAGAGGGCTCCCTTGACCGCCATGACAAAGCTATGACACAAGACCGGTCAGGCGATACTCGGTGTTCTGCGCCTGACCAGTCCTAACGAGGACACCGATGTTCTCCAGGCCCGCCAGGCGCCGCGCTATAGTCCGCCCCGAAGCTTCGGTTCCTGATGGAACCATCTTCGGAATTGCTGCCTTTAGATCCGACGACTTGGTGGATCCCCCGTTCTCACGAAGATGAGCAATGATCGCTGCGGAGACCTCGTTGGACGCCGCGGCTTCGGCTAGGGCGTCGAGATCCTTCTTGAAGCCGGCGCGTAGGATGGCGGTCTGTAGCCGCAATTCCTCGATCACTTCATTCTCCATATCTATGCCTCCAATCCGACCTCCCTGAGGTCTATGATCTTGCGATACCTTCCTGCTACTTCTGTCGGCTCCAGGAGAGCCTTTGCAGCCCAGTTCTGCCAATGTCGTTGCACGGTCGCGTGACCAACACCCGCTGCCTTGGCGACATCTCGAATCGGACGTCCATCGCTCTCCTGGTAGATCCGTCTCAGTTCCGGCCGGTCCATCTCCGCAGCCAGGCTCTCTCGTAAGGCAGGTAGCGCCAAGACCCGCAACCACCTATTGCTTTCCTGGAGAGCCTCTACGAGCCGTTCCTCAACACTCATGCTGTGGGGTCCTTGACTGTGTGAGGTGGCGGCTCAATGCCCAATGAGCTCAGCTCAGTCAGGTGCCGACACCGACCGGGTTCCGTCTCATAGACGATGCCGAGCTGGCGCCATGCCTTCCACTTGAGTGACACCGTCGGCTGGGAGACGCCGGCCGCCTTCGCAATCTCCGGCTGCGATCTGGTGCCGTCAGTGGAGTCGTAGATTATCTTGTCAGCATCACTAGACAGGACATCGCGCAGCAACGCTTGCAGAGAGCCCCGATTCTGGAAGCGCAGCCAAAGTACAACCTCACGTAGCAGTCCGTTGGTCTCGGTGTCCGATGTCACAGCTATACCTCCCCTTCTAGATGAGGTGCCGGGTCGGGCGCATGCCAGCCGAACCGTCTCCCGTATCAATCAGTTGCGGAAAGCTCTCCTGAGCCTCTCGCAGGAAGAGTCTGACCGCTTCACTGGTCACGCCAACCTCGCCGGCAATCTCTGACAGGCTGCGCGTTCCGTCCATGCGCGTCCACATTTCGCGCCGCTTGGCCGATGTAAGGAGGGTCATGTCGAAGCGCTCGCGCAGTTCTCTCAGTTGCGGGGTGGCTAGTACCTCCAGTAGCCGCACAGCGCGTCGCAGGAGTTCAACAGTCTCATCCGCTGGTTCTTGCATACGTGGGCTATTCTCCAAGTTGGGGATCATCGTCTCCGTGCTGTAATGTGCGTTGTTAGAGTCAAACTTAGAATATACGTCTCATAATGTGCTGTCAAGTACTTGTTGTCTAATATCTACGGGAGGACAAGATGCCGTAATGGACGACATCCATACCATGCCAGTTGGCGGATCGGCGGAGTATAGAGCCGGAGGAATCTCATCCCCGACCTTGACGTGCATCGCCACAATTATATCTGACCAAGGCTTGACTGACCAGCCCTCCGCCGATCCCTGGCAAAGGGAGTACCACTTCGGGCTCCCGCAACCTGCTACGGACTAGATCACTAGAATGTTCCGGACTAACGACGATACCACCAAGCAAGAAAAGCCTCTTCGTAATGAGATTGCATTACATGAGATTTGGGCTTAATGGTGGGTTGTGGGCCAGTTCACAATCCGAAAGCATCCATGCCATGCCAGTTGGCGGATCGGCGAAGTTCGGAGTCGGCGACGTCGACGACTTTCGACGCGCTACACTGCCTCCACCATGCTGGACCACATCCGTCAAGCCCTCGAACGACGCACCCCCAAGCGCATCGAGCGCGATGACCTGCCGCGCGCGGCGGTGCTCATCGCGATCTACGAGAAGGACGCAGTGCCGCACCTGCTGTTCCAGGTGCGCACCGAGATTGTGCTCCACCACAAGGGCCAGATCTCGTTCCCGGGCGGCGCGGAGGACGAGGGCGACATCGACCTGCGCATGACGGCCCTGCGCGAGACCGAGGAGGAGATCGGCCTCGTTGAGGAGGACGTCGACGTGTGGGGAACGCTCGACGACATCGTCACCATCAGCGACTTCGTCGTGACACCGTACGTCGGGCGCGTGACGAGGCCCTCGCCGTACCCGTTCGCGCCCAGCGGCTACGAGGTCGCGGAGCTGCTGGAGGTGCCGCTCTCGCACCTGCTCGACCCGGCGAACGTGAACGCGCGGCCGGTGCCGTGGCGCGACCGGCACGCGCCGCCGCCATCGTACAGCTTTGGCGAGCACGTGATCTGGGGTGCGACGGCGCGCATGCTGGGCCAGTTCCTGGAGCTTGCGCCTGTACGGTAGAATATTGGCAGGAGGCAGGGCGATGCCAAGACTAGCACTCATCCTGACGCTGATCTTCGTCGGCGCGCTCGCGCTCGCCGCGTGCGGCGGTGGTGGCGAGGAGCCAGTCGAGGTTGTGTCCATCCGGCCCGTCGACTTCGAGGGAGTGGAGCTGACGATGGCAGACTCCTTCGACCCGCCGTTTGTCGATCACTACCCTGACGTGGTGGCGGAAGTAAACGGCGAGCCGATTACGGGCAGGCAGTTGGTACAGGTGCAGGCTGCGACCGAACTGGGGCTGCGAGAAACATCGACCTTGCAGTCGAGGTTCCTGCAAAGCGAGTACCTAGAGCAGGCCGAGGGAACTGACCCATTGGAGAAGCTGATCGACGATCTCCTGCTGCGCCAGGCCGTCGAACGGCTGGACCTCCTGCCGCCATATGAGACGGCGGTTGGCTTCACGTCTACGCAGGAGGCGAACTTCTTGCATCCTCGCGGCACCATTGAGCCGGAAAACCGGGCGGAGGTGCAGGAGCTACTCGATCTACAGGGCTATCCGGCAGAAGACTGGGCATCTAATCCCGACGTTGTAGAGGGCTACAGACAAGGCCTGGGACTCGGCGCGTTGAGAGGTCGTGAGTGCACGCCAACAACGCCCATAATTACCGGCATCAACCTGGTCTCGACCGGGCCAGACTGCTCCGAGTTCCTCGCCCACGAGCGCCAGAACGCCGACATCGTCTACTACGTGCGCTGGGTGGACTGACGATGCGCCGCGGAACGTTGTTGCTGTTTCTGGCGTGCGCGCTGGCGCTCGCTGCTGCATGCGGCGGGCGCGGCGAGCAAGAGCCGGTCGTGGTGATCCCCAAACGCCACTTTGACT
>JBBDNH010000326.1:4533-9649 GCA_040877745.1 Dehalococcoidia bacterium | reverse complement strand
AGCGACAGGTGCTGCGCGCGTCGATCCTGGAGGGCCTGAACGACAAGCGCCTCGACGCGGCGATGGACGCCTTCCAGGAAGACCTCACGGCGCTCGAGTACTCGCTTCTCCACAAGGAGGAGCTGACCAAGCTGCTCGACGACGGCGAGGTGCGCGTCCGCGACAGCCTGGATGTGCTAATGGACGAGGTGCTGGCGGACGAGCAGTGGCGCGAGGGCGAGAAGACGCTCAATATCCGCAAGGTGGCGCTGGTGCCGATGGTGGTCGAGAACGAACCGCTCGGGGTGGTCGTGTTTGCCTTCGACCGCAAGGACCCCGACGTCGAGGTGCTGGAGCTGCTCGTCGGACATCTGACGCTGGCTCTGCGCGACCTGCTCGTGCGCGACGAGGCGGTGCGCTTCAGCGACATCGACGGGGTGACCTGGGTGCCGAACCGCCGTTACCTCACGCGCGAGTTGGAGAACGAGATCGTGCGCGCGGGGCGCTACGGACGCGGCCTGGCCGTGGTCGCGCTCGACATCGATGGCTTCGGCGCGTTCAACGAAACGTACGGCCAATCGATGGGCGACCGGCTGCTGCGCACCGTCGCGACGACGCTGGCGGAGGCCGTGACGCCGCCCGAGCTCGTTGCCCGGCTGAAGGATGACGACTTCGTGGTCCTGCTGCCGGAGACGAACCGCGCGACCGCGGTCACGGTGACCACGCGATTGCTTGCGAGTCTGTCAAACATCTCCGTGTTCAGCAACGGCGAGGAAGAAGCGCCGCCGATCACGCTGAGTGTGGCGATCGCCTGCTTCCCGGAGGACGCCGATACGCCCTCGCGGCTGCTCAGCCGCGTGCTCGGCGACCTGGAGCGAGCGAAGCAGGACCGCCCGGACGACCGTCGCTACGTGCGGGCGGCCGTCTAACCCAACCCGGCCTAGTAGGCTCCCTGTTGCTCGAAGATGCGGCGCGGGCTGGCGACCGTCATCTGCTCGATCTGTTCGTCCGAAACGCCGGCGTCGCGCAGCATGGGGAGCACGTCTTCGCTGATGTGCTTGTAGTGCCAGTTAGGCACGTTCGCGCGGATCGCCTCCATCGGGAACCAGTCGATGTGGCACGACATGTCGTGGGCGAGCACCATGCGGTCCGCGTGGCCGAGCTCGCACAGCTTGGCGATCGTCGCGACGCGCTTTTCGGTCGTCAGGTAGACGTCGACGCCGAAGCGGTCCATGCCGATGTAGGAGCCGGCCGCGATGAGCTCCTGGAGATGGCCGATGTCCTCGCTGTCGCCGCTGTGGCCGATGACCACGCGGCCCAGGTCGACGCCCTCCTCCTTGAAGATGGCCTGCTGCTCCAGCCCGCGCTTGGTGCCCACGTGGGTGTGCGTCGAGATCGGGACGCCTGTGCGCCGGTGGGCCCGGGCCACAGCGCGCAAGACCTTCTCGACGCCGGGCGTGACGCCCGCCTCATCGGTCGCGCACTTGAGGATGGCCGCCTTCACGCTCGTGCCCTGGATGCCCTCGGTGATGTCGCGGACGAAGAGCTCGGCCATGGCGTCGGCGTCGCGGTTCTCGAAGTAGTGCGGCACTTCGTCGTACGTGTAGACGCCAGTCGCGACGATGACGTTGAGCGGCAGGTCGCCGGCGATGCGCTGGAGGCGGGGGATGTCGCGGCCAAGGCCCATCACGGTGAGGTCGACGATGGTCTGCACGCCGATGCCCGGCAGCTCGCCCAGGCGCTCGCGCGCGGAGGCGATCTCGGCTGGCTCATCAAACACGGAGGGGAAGTTCTTCTGTACGCCCTCGGATTGGACGAAAACGTGCTCGTGCATGAGCGTGAAGCCGAGCTCAGACGTGTCGATCGGGCCGCGAAGCGTCTCTACTTTGGGCAAGATGTCCTCCTAGCGATGAGTGGTGCTGCCAGCGCTAGCGAGTATCGGGGTGCGAGGCGACGGCTGTCAAGCGGGGAGGAAGATGGCAACATAAAGCCGAGGCTTTTGTCGGGTAGGAACGCTGCATCGCGGCCTCGGCGTGAGTAGAGGCCCGATACTGGTGGCGGGAAGAGGATCGGACGTGCTCCGCTTGCAGCTACTTTACATAGTAAATGGGTTTTAGGTGCAAATCAAGGGTCTTCTGAACGTCGTTCAGTCCAACAAAACGAGGGCCTAGCGGCAGCCTTCGATCTCACGCCTCGCCTCTACGATTACGACGCTGAGCTCGTCGTCGATCACCTGAGCGACCTCTTCGCAAGGCGCGAACTCGATCGGTTCGGGAGTCGGCGCGGTGTCAGTCAGATCGACGTCCGGGCTGGCGGATTCGAACGTCACCAACCAGACGGGAGTCTCGTCCTCCCGCTCGACGGCGCTCACCTCCTGGAGCTCGAAGCCGAGGGTATCCAGAAGTTGCGTCGCCTCAAGGAAGCGCGATTTAACCAACACGACGGCCTGCACGGCGGGACCCGGGATCACGAATCGAGTCCCAGCCGCGAGGAGGGCGCGGTCGCGTCCGTCGAGTCCGCCTGCGTCCGGGCATCTGCCCGCCTGCCTTGCCCAGACGAACGCCCGGCCGTCCTCGTCCACAAGCACAGCGTAGGCGCCGCAACCGAGCTCGGGATCGGCCCCCGCGAGCTCGACGACCCAGACCGGCGCGGCGCTGGCCGGCTCCTGGGCGACGGGCTCCTCGTTGATCGTCACGACGCTCACGTCCCGAAAGCCGTCGTCGCGGAGGCCCTGGAGGGCCTCGCCGTACGTGGTGGCAGCCGCGTCCAGCGTCAGCACGTCGTCCTGCGATAGGCGGGTAACGGGCATCGCGGCGATGATGGCCGCGTCGCGCAGCGGATCTTCCTCCGCGTCGCCGCCGCACGAGACGGCGACGCCCAGCATTGCGCCAACCGCAATTGCCAGGAGCGCGATGTGCCGTCTCGGGGGCATGGGGGTCTAGGTGATAGGAGGGAAGGCGGTCCAGTCGTACCCGATCTCCGGGTCGTCGTGGGGGATGCGGCCTTCCTCGTTGGGGTCGTAGGTCTTGGAGGTGAGGTAGACGAGGTGCGCGGTGCCGCCGATGGCCCGGCAGCCGTGCGCGACGCCGGCCGGGATCTTCAGCAGCTGGGCGTCGTAGTGCTCGCCGAGGAACAGCTCATCGAGCCGGCCCTTCGTGGGCGAGCCGTCGCGCGTGTCATAGAGCGCGACCTTGAGGTCGCCGACGGGCACGTACCACCAGTCGATCTGCGTGGGATGGACGTGCCAGCCCTTGGCGACGCCCGGGTGCATGAGCGAGTGGCTCACCTGCGCCCAGCCCTCCGCTACGATGCCGTCCGTGGTGCGCGCGATCTCGCGGAAGAAGCCGCGCTCGTCGTGGTGCGTCACGAGCTCCTTCCGTTCGACACCCTCGATCACGATGCGTAGCTCCAGCGCTGAGTCTCGCTCATGGGCCTACGATAGCACGAGGCGCCCGGCTGCGGGATGATGCGCGCAGCTTCAACGGCCCAGCTCTTCTGCGTAGCGCTGGAGCGCCGACATCTGGTCGTCGGACAGGGGCGCGTCGCGGCCTCGTCGGGCGAGCGTAAGGGCGTCCGGCAGCGGATAGCCCATGCGCATAAGGAGCGCCGCCGTGACGGCAAGCGCGCCGCGTCCTTCGCGGGCGCAGTGCACGAGTACCTTGCGGTCGTCGCCCAGCTCCTGGCGTACCCAGTCGGCCGCGCGCGAGAGCTCATCGAGCGCCGGCGCGGCGTCGTCGGCCACCTCCAGGTGCAGGTAGTGCAAGCCTGCCTTGCCCAGCGGCTCCAGCTCGTGGCGCTGCTGCGCTCGCAGATCGAGCAGCGCGCCGATCGCGAGCCGCCCGAGTGCCTGGGCCTCGCGCGCATCGAAGGCCGCGGTGTGGGCGATGTCCGGCGTGAGCCAGACGATGTCGGCGGGCGGCTTCGCCCCGAAGAACTTCGAAAGGAATCCGGCCATCGTTAGCTAGGCACCTCCTGCTGTTCGAACTCGATCCACGCGGGCGGGCGCTCGTGCACGACACGCGCGGGTGCGCCGACGACGGTCGCGCCCGATGGGACATCTTCGATGACGACCGCGTTCGCGCCGATGCGGACGTCATCGCCGATGGTGATCGGCCCCAGCACCTTCGCGCCCGTTCCGACGAACACGCGGTCGCCGATGATCGGGCCGCGCTTGTCAAAGCCGTAGCGACGGCTGCCGCTGAGCCCGATGGTCACCCACGGGCTGAGCACGCAGTCCGCGCCGATGTTCACCCGGCCGTCGATCACCACCTGGCCGTGCGCGATGACGAGGCGCGGCCCGATGGTGACGTAGCGGCCGATCCAGACGTTCCAGAAGAGCAGGCTGACCAACTGGCAGAGGTTGGGCAGCAGCGGCACCTCGTCCTTCAGCAGGTGCGCGCGCAGGCGAAAGAGCGCAACCGCGAGGAACGGCATGCCCAGGTACATCATGCCCCAGCGCTCGCCCTTCGCCTGCCAGTGCTCCCAGAAGGGTTCCTCGGGCGGTTCTTCGAAGAAGCTGTTCTGGACGTACGTGTCGTACGCGTCCTGAAGGTCGTCCGAGAGCGTGCCGTTCGGCGGGCTATAGTCCGGCATGATGGCCGCCCTTCGGTCGCCAGACGGAGACGACGATGTCGGCGAGCGCCGGCACGCGATAGGCGATCCGATCGAGCACCCTGAGCATCGACCAGGCGAGCGGCACCGGCAGCGCGTTTACGAGCTTCGTCCAGCGGTTGAACAGCCACAGCAGCGAGATGCCCCGGCACGCGACGAGCTCCAACTCCGGCTCGCCGAGCCGCCGCAGCATGCGGTACGTGCCCCGGAAGGTGTGGTTACTCGGTATCTCCCAGTAGTTCCGCCCTCGATAGACCGGGCGGCCGGAGTCCTCGTTCAGGCGGTAGAGTGCGTGGCCCAGCACGCACGAGAGGCTATCGAAGTTCGAGATGCCGACGATCGCGCGGCCGTCCGGCTTGAGCACACGCGCCAGCTCGCGCATGAACGCCCGCGGCCGCGCGAAGTGGTCGAGCGAACCCTGGCAGACGATGCGGTCGAACGTGCCGTCGCGAAAGGGCAGCGACTCCGCAGTCGCGAGAACGAGCGGCGGGCCAAGGCATTGCGGGAACTGCTCTCCACCCCGCCG
>JBBDNH010000326.1:0-4523 GCA_040877745.1 Dehalococcoidia bacterium | reverse complement strand
CCCGCGCCCCCGACGCGGCGGCGGCAGTGGCGCAGCAGCGGCGCCGACGCGTCGAGGCCCCAGGCCTCCCCGCTGCGCTCGCGCAGGAGGGCGAGCTGGCCGCCCAGCCCGCACGCGACGTCGAGGACGCGGTGCGGGCGGCCGCTCGTCGCGACCTCCGTGACGAGCTGCGGCACGCGGCGGAAGAGGTAGCGGCTGTCGCGCGAGTAGGGGCCCGGCGGTATGTCCTCGTCGATCGCCCATTCGAGGTCGACGGCGGGCATCGCGGGCGTCACGATGGGCCTCCAGGCTTCGGACGCCAGACCGAAACGATCATGTCGGCCATGGTGGGCAGGCGGCGCGCCAGCCGGTCGAGCGCGCCCAGCAATGGGTCGGCGAGCCGGCGCGGCAGGGCGATGAGCGCGAGGCTCCACGCCGGCTGCAGCCAGAGCAGCGAGATGCCGTAGTAGCGTTCGAGCGCGAGGGCATCGCCACCGAGCGCGCGCACGAAGGCGAGGTCGCCCTTGTGGTAGTGATCGAGCGGGATGTCCCAGTACGGACGCTTCTCGGACGCGGGTCGCCGGAGCACGTTTCGGCCCACCGCGTTCGCCAGCCGTCCGACGCGACACGACAGGCTCTCGTAGTTCGCCAGCGCGATGATCACGCGGCCATCCGGCTTGATGATGCGGGCGGCGTCGCGCATGAAGGCGTGTGGGTCGACGAAGTGGTCGAGCGAGCCCTGGCAGATCACGCGGTCGAAGCTGTTCTCGGCGAAGGGCAGCGTTTCGGCGACACCGCGGACGAGGACGACTTTCTCCGCCGCGCCGATGTACTCGCTCAGGTCGAGCATCTCCTGTGACGGCTCCAGCCCCCAGCCCTCGCAGCCGCGGTCGAGGAAGCCTGAGGTGAGCTTGGCGACCCCGCAGGCGACGTCGAGCGTGCGGCCGTCTTTCACCGAGCCTTCGTCGAGCATGGCCTCCTCCAGCCGTCGAAAGAGGAACAGGCTATCGCGATGCGCCTCGACCTCGAAATCGTGGATCGAGTAGTCGAGGTCGATCGATGGCTCAGCCGAAGGTGGTGTCTTTGATGGCGCTGAGGACAACGTAGAACTCCTCGAATCCCCCGACGAGCGGCGCGAACCAGCGCTCGGAGCGGTACTGCATGCCCCGGTCCTGGTTGATGAAGCCTTCGATGATGCCGGAGAGCGCGCCGCGCGCCAGCGCGAGGCCGCGGTCATGCTTTCGGGCGCCAGTCAGATAGAGTCGCGCGTGCTCCACACGAAAGCGCGCGCGGCTTTCGCAGGGCCCGGCGTTGAAGCGGGGGTCGAAGTAATTGAACGTCTCCAGCGTGTAGTGACGCGCGTGGCGCGGGTCGCGGCTGACCGACCACGAGGAGGACGCGTGCGGCAGCCGCACGTGGATGATCGTGTTCGGCTTGCTGACGCGCCAGAGCTCCTCCATGATGCCCAGGAAGTCGTCCGCGTGGGCGAGCGCGTGGTCGAGGAAGATCTCGTCGACGGAGTCGTCTCTGAACGGCAGACGCGGGCTGAGCAGCGCCAGCATCTGGACGCCGTTGTGGCGCGCTCCGCCCAGGCGCAGCGTGCGCCCGCGCCGGGCCTCCCCTCCGAAGTCGAGCCGGACGATCATCAGCTCACCTCGGCGGCCTTCTCGGGGCCGAAGATGCGCGTGAGGTACTGATGGAGCACGTGGGCTGGCTTGCCTTCGAGCACGATGCGGCCGTGCTCCAGCAGGATCGCGCGGTCGGTGTAGCGCTGGATCGACGGCAGGTCGTGCGACGCGATCAGGATCGTGACGCCCTGCTCGCGAAGGCGTTCCATGTGTCCGAAGCACTTGCTCTGGAACTCGGCGTCGCCCACGGCGAGCACTTCATCCACGAGCAGGATCTCCGGCCGGACATGCACGGCGACGGCGAAGCCGAGGCGCACGAACATGCCGGACGAGTAGGTGCGCATCGGTTGCTCGAAGAAGCCGCCGAGCTCGGAGAACTCGGCGATGCTCGGCAGCGCCTCTCGCGCCTCCGCGATCGTGAGGCCGAGCAGGACGGCGTTGAGGAGCGCGTTCTCGCGGCCGGTGATCTGTGGATGAAAGCCTGCGCCCAGCTCCAGCAGCGCGGAGACGCGGCCGTTGGTGACCACGCGACCGGATGTCGGCTTGCTCAGCCCGGCGATGATACGCAGGAGCGTGCTCTTGCCGGAGCCGTTCGGGCCGGCGACGCCCAGCGATTCGCCGCGCTGCAGCGCGAAGGAGATGTCCCGGAGCGCCCAGAACTCCTCTCGCGGGCGCCGGTTGAGGGCGAGCGCGGGGAGCGAGAGCAGGGCGGTCTTGAGCTCGCGCGCGCCGCCCGCCCGAAGGTAGTAGTGCTTCGAGAGCCCTTCGACGGTCACGGCCGGCGTCGTAGCGTCAGAGAGCATCGGCGAACTCCGGCTCCAGCCGCTGGAAGACCTGCGTGCCGATCGCGACGGCCCCGAGCGTGAAGACGAGCGCCGGCCAGAGGTCGATCCCGGGCAGCGTGTTCGTCATGAACAGGTCGCGCCACGCCTCGATGAGCGACGTGAGCGGGTTGATCAGCAGCACGGGCTTCCACTCGTCCGGCACGCGGTCGAGCGGGTAGAGGATCGGCGTCGCGTAGAACATCAGATTGAGGAGCACCTCCATGAGGTGCTCCAGGTCGCGGAAGAAGACGTTGATCGACGCGATGAGCAGCACGATGCCCATGAGCAGCGCCAGCTGCACGACCACGAGCGCCGGAATGCCGACGATCCACGTCGCGTTCGGATGCTCGCCGGAGACGGCGAGCAGGACGATCAGGATCGGGATGGCGAGGATGAAGTGGATTCCGCTGTTCACGACTGTCGCGAAGGGGATCACGACGCGCGGGAACGGCACCTTCTTCAGCAGCGCGCCGTTCGACGAGAAGGCGGGCGTCGCGAGCAGCACCGAAGTCTGGAACCAGATCCAGGGGAACAGCGCTGTGAGCAGGACGAGGTGGTAGTTGTCGACCTCGATGCGGACGAAGTGCTTGAGCGCGACGAAGAGCACCGCGCCGAGCGCGAGCGGCTTCATCAGCGACCAGAGCAGGCCGAGCGCGGTGTCCTGGTATCGGAGCTTGAGGTCCCGCAGCGTCAGCAGGTATAGGAGCTCCCACGCTCTCCCCGAGGGTCGGATGGTAATGGCCTCCTACCTCTCTCTCCGGTGGTGCTACAGCCTAACAGGGGCTATCTGGTAGATCAACGGGAACGCCAATGGCGCAGCAAGACACTGTTGACACCCCCCACGCCGTTGGCTACGCTGAAGGCCAGACAAACGTGTGTTCGCCTGGCGGCGGGCACTCTGGGCAGGGGCGAGTTACGACTACAGATACGAAATCGCCGAGCAAGGGACCGCGCAAGGCGCGCCGCGGGCCGCTAACGCGCAAGCAGATCCTCGACGCATCACTCCGGTTGTTCTCCGAGAAAGGCTTCGCGCGCACCAGCGTGCGTGACATCGCGCGCGGGGCCGGCATCACGGACGCCGCGATCTACTACCACTTCTCGTCCAAGCGCGACCTCTTCGAAGCGCTGTTCGAGGAGCGCGGCATCACGTCGGCGCTAAGTAACCTGGAGCAGGTGCAGATCACCGCGCCGCTCACGGAGACGCTCGTGAGCATCGCCGTCGCGGCGCAGGGCATCATGCACCGCAACAAGGACTTCATGAAGGTGTTGCTGAGCGAGGCGATGAGCGAAGACCCCGTGGCGACCGAGGATTATCGCATGATCACGGAGCGCTGGCGCAACGCCGAGGCGCGCATCCTGCGCGAGTTCGTCAGCCGGGGCGAGCTTCCGCCCACCGACTTCGACGCGGCGGCGCGCCAGCTCGTCGTGCTCTCTGTCGGGCCGTTCATGGACCAGCTGATGTCGGGCCAGGACCAGGACGGCGAGGAGCCGCCGCCCGAGCTATTGGAGCGCGTGCGCAACGCCGTCGAACGCTTCGTAAGGGGACTGCAAGCCGACTCGCGATGACCGCCCGGACGGAGGAAGAGGAACGCACTCCGGCCCCCGCCGTCCAGTTCGCCCACGCCAGCGAGGAAGAGTTCGCGAAGCTCCTCGACTTCTACGACGTAGCGTGGCAGTACGAGCCGCGCACGTTCACCCTGAGGGAGAAGGACGGCCGCATCCTCGAGGCGTTCACGCCCGACTTCTACCTGCCCGACCTCGACCTCTACATCGAGCTGACGACGCTCAAGCAGAAGCTCGTCACGGAGAAGAACCGCAAGCTCCGCAGGCTGCAGGAGCGCTATCCCGAGGTCGAGATCAAGCTGCTCTATCGCTCCGACTACCTGAGCCTGCTCGCGAAGTACGGCTTCGGGCCGTTCTCAGAGGTCGAAGTCGCGGGCATCCACGAAGTGCTGATCAGCGCCACGGACATCGAGCGGCGCGTGGGCGAGCTCGGCGACGAGATCTCGCGCGACTACATAGGCTGGGAGCCGCTGATGATCGGCGTGCTGACCGGCGTAGTCTGCTTCATGGCCGACCTGATGCGCCAGTG
>JBBDNH010000325.1:0-9658 GCA_040877745.1 Dehalococcoidia bacterium | reverse complement strand
CTCGCTGGCGCACGACCTCGCCCACGACGACGACCGCCTCCGACCCCACGCCGGCCTCCGCGACGCGCGCGGCGATGTCGCTCAGCGTCCCGATGACGGTGCATTGTCTGGGCAGGCTGCCCCACTCGATCACGGCGACCGGCGTATCGGCGGCCCGGCCTGCCGCCCGCAGCTGCTCGGCGATCCGCGCCAGCTGGCCGATGCCCATCAGCACGACAAGCGTATCGACCGCGCCGGCGAGCTTCGCCCAATCGACCGAGGCCTCGTCCTTCGCCGGGTCTTCGTGGCCGGTAACGAACGCAACCGACGACGCCATCCCGCGCTGCGTGATCGGGATGCCCGCATACGCGGGCGCGGCGATCGCCGACGTGACGCCGGGGATCACGTCGAACGCCACGCCCGCCTTCGCGAGCGCGGCCGCCTCCTCGCCGCCGCGACCGAACACGAACGGGTCGCCGCCCTTCAGCCGCACGACGCGCTTGCCTGCGCGGCCGCGTTCCACCAGCAGTGCGTTGATCTCCTCCTGCGTCATGCTGTGCTTGCCCGGCGCCTTGCCGGCGTAGACGCGCTCGGCGCCTGTCGGGGCGAGGTCGAGCAGCCGGTCGTTCACCAGCCGGTCGTAGGCGACGACGTCCGCCCGCGCAAGCGCCTCGACTGCGGCCAGCGTGATCAGCCCGGGGTCGCCCGGGCCGCCGCCGACGAGGTAGACGTGGCCCTTTGCGCTCATCGCGCCGCCTCTACGAACGCGGCGGCGCCCTGCGCCAGCAGCTCCTCGGCCAGCCGGCGGCCCAGCGCTTCGTGCTCGCGCGCCGGCCCGCTTAGCTCGGCTCGGAACGCGCGCGTACCGTCCGCATCCGAGATGAAGCCGCGAATGCGCAGCATCCCACCTGAGATCTCGCCCAGCGCGCCGAATGGCAGCCGGCAGCCGCCGCCCAACCGCGACAGAAACGCGCGCTCGGCCTCGCAGGCGATGCGAGTGTCGATCTCGTCGATAGCTCCGAGCAGCTCGAGCAGCTCCGCGTCCTCCGCGCGCGCCTCGACGACGAGCGCGCCCTGGCCGACGGACGGCACCATTTCGTCCGGCGAGAAGACCTGCGCCGCGCGCTCCAGCAGGCCGAGCCGCTCCAGCCCGGCAGCCGCCAGCACCGCCGCGTCGAACTCGCCCTCGTCCACCTTGCGCACGCGCGTGTCGACGTTCCCCCGGATATCGACCGGCTCGACGTCGGGCCGTAGCGCGCGCAGCTGCACGGCGCGACGCGCGCTGCCGGTACCGATGCGAGCGCCCGGCGGCAAGCCGTCCAGCCCCGCCCCGTCGCGGGTGACCAGCGCATCGCGCGGGTCGGCGCGCTGGGGATACGCGGCGAGCACGAGGCCGTGTTCGATCTCGCCGGGGACGTCCTTCAGGCTGTGCACGGCGATGTCGACCTCGTTCGCCAGCAGGGCGGCCTCCAGCTCCTTGACGAAGACACCCTGTCCGCCGATCTGCGTCAGCGAGACCGTGCGCCGCTTGTCGCCCTCGGTGCGTACTTCTCGCGGCTGGATATCGAGGTCCGGATAGTGCGCGCGCAGCGCATCGATGACGAGGCTGGTCTGACGCAGCGCCAGCCGGCTCCCGCGGGTACCGGCGACGATCGCGCGCCGGGGGGCCATCTACCGCTCCGCGGGAGGCTCTTGCTGTTCGGGGGTCTCGCTATCGAGGTTGAACAGCTCGCGCACCGCGCCCACGTAGCGTTCGCCGTCCTCGCTGCGCAGCACGCCGATCGGGTCGTGGAGGAGCTTCTTCACCAGCGCGCCGGTCATCGCCTCCACGGCCCCGCGCTGCTCCGGACTCAGGTCGCGCAGCCGCTTGAACGTGCTCTCCAGCTCCGACTGCCGCAGCTCGTCCGCGCGGCTGCGCAGCGAGGCCACGGTCGGGACGACGCCCCGGTCGCGCAGCCACGCCCGCAGCTCCTCGACCGCGGCGTCGACGATGCGCTCGACCTTCGCGACCTCCTGCTTCCGCGCGTTGCGGCCCTGCTCGACGAGCGTCTGCAAGTCATCGATGTCGTAGAGGTGGACGTTCGCCATCTCGCGCACCGCGGGGTCGATGTCGCGCGGCACAGCGATGTCGATCAGCAGCAGCGGGCGGCCGTTGCGCTGCGCCGTCGCGCGGGTAACGTCATCGGGGCCGATCAGGAAGTCGGGCGCCGCGCTGGAGGTGATCACGATGTCCGCCTCGGCCATCGACGCCCCCAGCTTGCCGAACGCGACCGGCTGGCCGCCGAGCTCCGCCGCCAGCTCCTTCGCGCGGCCGACGGTGCGGCTTGTCACCAGCAGCTTCGACACGCCGTGCTCGGCCAGGCTGCGCGCGGTGAGCTTGCCGGCCTCGCCCGCGCTCACCACCAGCACCGTCCGCGATGCCAGGTCGCCCACGGTGCGCTTCGCGAGCGCGGTCGCCGTTGAGCTGACGGAGACCGACTGCCGCGCGATGTGCGTGTCGCTGCGCGCCCTGCGACCGACGCGGATCGCCGTGTGGAAGAGCTGCGATAGCACAGCGTTGTGCGCGTGCACGCGGGTCGCTGTAGAGTATGCGCTGCGCACCTGCCCCAGGATCTCCGACTCGCCGAGGACCAGAGAATCGATGCCCGCGGAGACGCGGAAGAGGTGGCGCGCGGCATCCAGGCCGGCGAGGTGGTAGAACGTCTCGTCCGGCACCTCCACGTCGCCCTTCAGCTCGCGCAGCAGCTGGATCACCGAGCCGGGCGTGATCACGTGGTGCGCTGTCAGGTAGACCTCGGTGCGGTTGCAGGTGGAGAGCAGCACGGCGGCACCCCCGAAGCGGGGCAGCGCGTCCGGCAGCTCTTCGGGCGCGAACGCGAAGCGCTCGCGCACGGCCACCGGCGCCGTCTTGTGATTGATGCCGACCAGCGTGATGTGCATCGGCGTTGTCCTCGAAGCGCGCTACTCGGCCGGCGCGGCGCTGCCGTCGGCCGCGCCCACCAGCTCCGGCACGAGATCGCCCACGCCGAGCGCCTCCAGCAGCCGCGCCTTCGCCTGGCGATACTTGCGCTGTGCCAGCAGCACCCGCAACTGCTCGTCGATCGCTTCCTGCCAGACCTCGGCGTCCGGCTTGATGTCGCGCGTGCGCAGGTCGCGCCGCACGTCGGCGAGCAGGTCGGCGAGCGCTGGCATCTCCTCCGTCAGGTAGGCGTCCAGCTCCTCACGCAGCCTTCGCGCCAGCGCCGGGCTGCCGCCGCCCGTCGATGCGGCCAGCGTGATCGACCCGCGACGGATGATCGCGGGCAGGATGAAATCGCAGTTCGGCGGGTCGTCGGCGGCGTTCACCCACACACCGATGCGCTTGCCTTCGGCGGAGACCTCGGCGTTCACCGCGCCGTCGTCCGTCGCCACCATGCACACTTCGTAGCCTTCGACGTCGCCCGGCTGGTACTCGCGTTCGATGTGTTCGATCTCGTTCTGCTCCAGCATGCCCTTGAGCGCCTTGGTCAGCGCCGGCGCGATCACCACCACCTTCGCGCCGGCCGCGAGCAAGCCCTCCACCTTGCGCTGGGCTTCGCGGCCGCCTCCGATGACCACGCAGCGCCGCCCTTCCATCTCGACGAAGATCGGGTAGTAGGCCATGCTATCGCTCCGTGACCACGCGCCGCGCTGCTTCGCGGCGCAGGGCCGCCCGCTGCTCGCCGTCCGGCAGCTCCACGTCCCGCAGCTCCTCCTCCGGCTCGTCTCGCGATACCAGCCGCAGCCGCCTTGCGACGTGCTCCAGCTCTCGAAACTGGACGGCCCATGCGCCGCCCGTGATGCTCATCAGGTCCATCGTTCCCTCGCTAACGACTCCCCCGCGACCGCACGCGGGCGGGCACGGGCTGCTCGTACGCTTCCGTCATGCCGATCAGTACCTGGTCCGCCAGCGTGTTCACCTGCTCGCACGCGCCCAGCGCCTCGTCGGCCGAGAGGCCGTGGCGCTGGGTCGCCTGTTTCGTCGAACCGTCCAGGCTGCGGCGAAAGAAGGTGAACGCCTCCACAGCCTGGGCCAGCGGCAGGCCCGCGGTCGCCAGCTCGCGGCCGTAGTCGCGCCCCAGCTCGCGCGCGTCGTCCAGCAGCGCCGTCCGCCGTGTGCGCCGGCTCAGGTAGTCGGCGGCCAGCGCCGCCAGATGCCGGCCCAGCGGCCGGAGCCGCTCCCGAATGCGCTCGTCGACGGTGGCGTACCAGGGCGCCTCTTGCGCCGAGCGCGCGTGGAGCTGGCGCCGGATACGCGTCACCGCCATCTCGCCCAGCTCGCGATAGTGCTGCGCGTCCGGCGCGCGGCCCGAAACCAGCCCGTGGATGTCCGACTCCGCGAACCGGCGATGGCCGCCCGGCGTGCGGAACGCGCGCACATGGCCGTTGTCCGCCCAGCGCCGGAGCGTCGATTCGTCGACGCCCAGGATGCGGCACGCTCCACCGAGCGTGAGCCAGCGATCCTCCCGATCGGGTAGCGTACGGTCTGCTTTGGCTGCTGTAACCATAACCTACCTAAATCTAGGTATTTATCAGAACCACCAGCGTGTACCTAGATTTTATGGAAGGGGCGAGGTTGTGTCAAGAGAGCGGCGTCGCGAGATCGGAGCAGGGCGTTCGGCCGTCTGCGGGATGAATCCCGCAGCTTCCTCCCGCTGCCGAAGCCGCGGGTTTCAACCTGCGGTGGGTAGAACCACGCGTACGCGCCGCCGCGCTGCATGCCGCCGGCTTCAGTCCGCGGTAGGACGATCTCCCAGCCCGAAGAGCGCCGCCAGGCCGCGCACCAGCTCGACGCGCTTCATCACCTCGCGCGTGGCCAGCAACACGCCCGGCATGAACGACTCCCGCCCGGTCGTGTCGTGGCGGATGCTGAGCGTCTGGCCCAGCCCGCCGAAGATCACCTCCTGGTGCGCCACCAGGCCCGGCAGCCGCACGCTGTGGATCGTCACGCCGCCGATGTCCGCAGCGCGGGTGCTCGCGATGGTCTCCTTCTCCGGTACGTTCCGCTCGAACGGCCTGCCGCGCGCCTTCGCCATCTCCTGCGCCGTCGCGATCGCCGTGCCCGAAGGCGCGTCGACCTTCCGGTCGTGGTGCAGCTCGATGATCTCGGCGGAGTCGAAGAAGCGGCTCGCCAGCTTCGCGAACTCAATCATGAGCACCGCACCGATGGCGAAGTTCGGCGCCAGCACCGCCCCGACGCCGCGCTCGCGGCAGCGCGTCTCCAGCTCGTCCCCCCAGACGTCCGGCAGCCCGCTCGTGCCGATGACGAGCCGGACGCCGCGCGGGATCGCCGCTTCCGCCAGCACGGGCGTCCACGCCGCGTTCGTGAAGTCGACGACCACGTCCGGCTTCGTTCGGTCGAGCAGCGCCGCGGGGTCGGCGCTCATCGGCACGGCGCCGCCGCCCGGCAGCGCGAACTCGCCCTCAGGCGAGAGCTTGTCGATCACGCCGACCGGCTCCATGTCGTCGGCGCCGGCCACGGCGGCGAGCACCTCGCGGCCCATGCTCCCGCTCCCGCTGACAGCGACTCGAATGGTCATGGCCTGCTCAGCCTACACCCTCCCGCGCGACAACAGAAGACGCCCTGAAGCTGTGGGATGCATCCCGCAGGCTACCAAGGGCGTCCGATTCTGTGTACGTTACCGGGCTTAGCTGCGGATCGGGCCCGGGCCCATGCTCGGTCCCGGCCGGTTCGACGGCGGCCTGCCGCCTCCCCGACGCCGTCCGCCACCGCCTCCGGGGCCACCGGGGCCTCCGCCACCACCTCGGCGGCCTGCGCCACCGTTCCCGCGACCTCCGCCGAATCCACCTCGACCTGCGCCGCCGCCGCCGCCGCCGCCGAAGCCGCGGCCTCCTCGGTCGTCCGGCCGGCGCGGCGGACGGTCGCCGAAGCGTCCACGGTCGCCGCCGCCAGACGGCCGGTCGCCGCCGCCGGACGGCCGCTCGCCGCGCGGCGGGCCTTCCTGCCTCGGCGCGGCGGCGGTCTCGCCCTCGCGGGGGCTGTCCTCGCCCGTGAGCAGCGCTCGCCGCGAGAGGTTGATCCGGCCCATCGAGTCCACCTCGATCACCTTGACCATGATCTCTTCGCCCATCTCCACCACGTCCTCGACGCGGTCGATGCGCTCCTCGGCCAGTTCGCCGATGCGCACGAGGCCGTCCTTGCCGCCGGGGATCTCCACGAACGCGCCGAAGTCGACGATGCGCGTCACCTTACCGGTGAAGATATCGCCCACTTCCACGTCCTTCGTCAGGCCTTCGATGATCTCCATGGCCTTGCGCGCCTGCTCCTCGACCGCTGAGCCGATGAACACCGTGCCGTCGTCCTCGACGTCGATGCTGCACTTCGTCTCCTCGATGATCGAGCGGATGACGCGCCCGCCGGGGCCGATCAGCGTGCCGATCTTCTCGACGGGGATCTGGACGCGGTACATGCGCGGCGCCCACTTGGAGAGCTCCGCGCGGTGCTCCGGCATCGTCTGCTGCATCACGTCCAGGATGGCCATGCGCGCGTCGCGCGCCTGCGCCAGCGCCTTCTCCATGATCTCCAGCGTGATGCCCTTCACCTTAATGTCCATCTGCAGCGCCGTGATGCCGGTCCGCGATCCGGCGACCTTGAAGTCCATGTCGCCCAGCGCGTCCTCGACGCCCGCGATGTCGGTCAGGATGGCGTACTTGCCGTCCTGCCCCATCACGAGCCCCATCGCGATGCCGCCCACCGGCGCCTCGATGGGCACACCGGCGTCCAGCAGCGCAAGCGTGCTGCCGCAGACGCTCGCCATCGACGTGCTGCCGTTGCTCGATAGCACCTCCGAGACGAGGCGGATCGTGTATGGGAACGTCTCCTCGTCCGGGACCACGGCCTCGACAGCGCGTTCGGCCAGCGCGCCGTGGCCCACCTCGCGGCGGGATGCGCCGCGCAGCGGCCGCGCCTCCCCGACCGAGAACGGCGGGAAGTTGTAGTGGTGCATGAAGCGCTTGCGCTCCTCCGGCGAGATGTTGTCCAGCCGTTGCTGCTCGCCCGACGAACCCAGCGTGGCGATCGTGAGCACCTGGGTCTCGCCGCGAGTGAACAGGCCGGAGCCGTGCGTGCGCGGCAGAATGCCGACCTTCGCGGAGAGCGGCCGGATCTCGGCCGGGCCGCGACCGTCGGGCCGCACGCCGCGGTCGAGGATCGACGACCGCACCGCGTCTTTCACCACGGCATCGAGTGCCGCGCCGATTTCGTCGGCGCCGAACTCGTCGCCGAAGCGCTCCAGCAGTTCCTGGCGGCGCGGCTCCAGCCCGCCCTGGCGCTCGCTCCTTACCTCCGTGAGCAGGTCCTCCAGGTGGCCCTCCATGGCCGCGCGGACGGCGTCCTGCACGTTCGTGTGGGCGGGCCCCGCCTCGAACGCAATCTGCGGCGCTCCCACCTTCGCGACCAGCTCGTCCTGCAGGCTGATCAGCTCCTGGTTCGCCCGCTGCCCGAACTCCATCGCCTTTAGGACGATGTCCTCAGGCACCTGCAGCGCGCCCGCTTCCACCATCATGATCGCGTCTCGCGTCCCCGCGATGATCAGGTCGAGCTCGCTCTCGTCCAGCCTCGCGTACGTCGGGTTCAGCACGAACTCGCCGTCGACATACCCGACGCGGACCGAGCTCACCGGCCCGGCGAACGGCGCGCCCGAGATGGAGAGCGCCGCCGATGCGCCCACGGTGCCCAGCACGTCTGGGATGTTCTCCCGGTCCGACGAGAGCACTGTGATGATCACCTGGACGTCGTTCCGGAAGCCCTTGGGAAAGAGCGGCCGGATGGGCCGGTCGGTCAGCCGGCAGGAGAGGATCGCGTCCGTGCTCGGACGGCCCTCCCGGCGGAAGAAGCTGCCCGGGATCTTGCCGATCGCGTACAGCCGCTCCTCAAAGTCGACCGTGAGCGGGAAGAAGTCCATGCCCTCCCGCGGTTTCTCGCTGATGCACGCGGTGGCGAGCAAGACCGTGTCGCCGTAGCGCAGCGTGACGGCGCCGTTGGCCAGGTTGGCCAGCTCGCCGACTTCCAGACTCAACGTCTGGTCACCTATCGTTCGTTCAAATCGTTCCGCCATAGCAAAGTCCTCCTTGTGTGTTGGATTTGAGCAAGCTGCCGCGCCGTGCTGGACGGCTCATCGGTATGGCTTGCAGGGCTGGTGTACTGTTGGGCGGGCCTCGTTGGGGCCGGCTCGATCAACTGGGGCTTGGTCGCCCGGATGGTGGTGGTGACTACTCCTCTCCCCTACCTGCGAAGAGGCCCCCGCTACTTGCGGAGGCCTAGTTTGGCGATGATCGCCCGGTAACGCTGGACGTCTGTCCGGTTGAGGTATGCCAGCTGTCGCCGTCGCTGGCCGACCAGCTTGAGCAGACCGCGTTCCGAATGATAATCGTGCTTGTGCGCGCGCATGTGCGAGGTGAGCTGGTTGATCCGCTCCGTCAGGAGCGAAACCTGCACCTCTGGGGAGCCGGTGTCCGCTTCGCCACGGGCGTGCTCCTGAACGATTGAGGTCTTCAGTTCCTTCGTCAGCATGCGATCTTTGCCGCGGAGAATGCCTGTGGTATTCT
Organism: Dehalococcoidia bacterium; assembly: GCA_040877745.1. Classification (GTDB taxonomy): domain Bacteria; phylum Chloroflexota; class Dehalococcoidia; order DSTF01; family RBG-16-68-14; genus JBBDNH01. The sequence continues at coordinate 1,093 of JBBDNH010000325.1, read as the reverse complement.
CGTTCGACTTGGCAGCAGTCTATCACGCGACGAATTATAGGCGCAACCGTCGCCAGGGAGGGCACCCCCGTGGGCCGCGTCGGCATCGTCACTGATAGCACCGCCTGCATCCCTTCCGAGCTCGTCGCGCGATACGCAATCGAAGTGATCCCGGTCTACCTCGTGTTCCAGGACCGCCAGTACCAGGACGGCATGACGGAGCGCGCCGCCGAGTTCTACGAAACGCTCCGCTCCGCACCAGAGCCGCCCACCACGGCCGCGCCCTCGCCCGGCGTCTACGCCGAAGCGATGCTGCGCGCCGCCCGCGACGCCGGGGCCGTCATCTGCATCACCGTCTCGCGGCAGTTCAGCGCCATGCACGACGCGGCGGTCCAGGGCGCCGCGCTCGCCCGCGAGCAGGCGCCCCGGCTCGACATCCGCGTGCTCGACTCCGGCGCCGCCGCCATGGCCCAGGGCTTCGTCGTGCTCGAAGCGGCCCGCGCCGCCCAAAGTGGCGCGGACGTCGAGGGCGTCGTGGCGCGCGCGCAGGCCGTCATGCCGAACGTCCAGCTCCTCGTCGCGCTCGATACGCTCGCCTACCTTGGGCGCAGCGGCCGCGTGCCCAGGCTGATCGTCTGGGCGGCCTCGCCGCTCCAGGTGAAGCCGATCGTCGTCTTCCACAAGGGCGCGTACCGGCCGCTCGCCATCGTCCGCACCATGCGCCGCGCCGTCGACCGGCTCTACCAGGCGCTGGAGCAGCGGGCACGGCCCGGCGCGCTCCACGTCTGTGTCCACCACACCAACGTCCAGGCGCAGGCCGGGGAGCTGGCAGAGCGCGTCCGGAGCGCGCTCCAGCCCAGGGAGCTCTACGTGCAGGAGTTCACCCAGGTGATGGGCGTGCACACCGGACCGGGCGTTCTCGGCTTCGCCTTCCACAACGAAGTCTAGGCATACCTCCCACGCGGTAAGATGCCATGGAACACCCCCTGGTTATGTCCTATACTTTTGACAGCATGCCAGACACTCGAAGTTCGCGCTCCCGGACGCACCGGGACCGCCTCATCGCCGGCAGCACGTGCGCGTACACGTCCAGGGTCATCGCCACCTTGGCGTG
>JBBDNH010000324.1:0-9785 GCA_040877745.1 Dehalococcoidia bacterium | reverse complement strand
AGTCCGACGAACAACGCCGTCTTCGCGCGATAGCCGAGCACGGTCACCAGCCCCGAAACAAGCCCGAGCTTGCCGACGACGAGGGAGGCCGTGATCACCGCGATCTGCACGGGCTCGTTGATGAGCACCTCGGGGTCAATGAGCATCCCCATCGCGACGAAGAAGATCGTCGCGAACACATCGCGGAGCGGCAGCACCTCGGCGAGCGTCTGATAGCTGAACTGCGACTCCGATACGACCAGCCCCGCCAGAAACGCGCCGAAGGCGACCGAGAGCCCGAGCGCGAAGCTGCCGCCCGCCAGGCCGAGCGCAAGCGAGAGCACGGCGAGCAGGAACAGCTCGCGCGAGCCTGTCGACGCAACGCGGAAGAGGAACCAGGGCACGATGCGCGTCCCCAGGACGTAGGCGCCCACGATCAGCAGCGCGCCTTTACCGACCGCGAGGGCGACCTCCCCGACGAGCGCCATGCCCGCATCGCCCGCTGTGCCGTCGATGAGGATCACCAGCAGCACGACCGCCAGGTCCTGCACGAGCAGGATGCCGAGCGCAATGCGCCCGTGCAGCGAATCGAGCTCTGCCCTGTCCTCGATCAGGCGCAGCACGACCATCGTGCTGCTGAGGGCCATGGCATAGCCAATTAAGAGCCCTGCCCTCACCTCCAGCCCCAGCGCGAGGCCGACGAGCAGCCCGAGGGCGATCGTGAGCACGATCTGAAGGCCGCCGCCCACCAGCGCGACGCGCGAGACTTCGCTCAGCCTCCGGAACGAGAACTTCACGCCGAGGCTGAACAGCAGCAACGCCACGCCGATCTCCGCGATGTCCTGCAGACGGGAGACATCGATGTCGAATCCGGGGATGTAGTTCTTGACGATGAGTCCCGCCACGAGGTAGCCGAGAATGGCGGGCAGGCGTACGACGGATGCAACAAGGCCGCCGCCGGCGGCGGCGCCGATAATGATGACGAGGTCGACGACGAGCTCGCGCTCTTCGCCCAAGGGCCGGGCCTCCTCTCCCAACCCGACGATAGCACACAAGATGCACACCTAGGTTCCCCTAGGGGCGCTCCCCGATTCTTGCCGCGCCTGGTGGGCGTCGAACATAGAGAAGAGCGCAGGCCGGCAACGGGGCGGCTCTGCCGGCCGCGCGCTTCTCATTATCGAGACGCAACGACGACGAAGGAGGAACGGAGATGATTCGAGCGTCCACAAGCTGGATTCGCCCTCTCCGGCTCGCGCTGCCGCTGATCGCAGGCATGATCGCCGCTCTCGCCATCGCCTGTGGCGGCGGCGACGGGCAAGTCACGAACGACCTGGCGCCGAACCAGGAGCTGAAGCTACGGCTCGCGTTTGACCCCGGCACGTTCGACCCGCAGCTGGCCTCGTACTCAGAGGAGGTCAGCGTCGCGAAACAGCTCTTCCGGGGGCTCTTCACATACGACGAAGAGCTGAACGTCGTGCCGTCGGTCGCGCTCGACGTGCCGACGAAGGAGAACGGCGGCATCTCCGAGGACGGCCTTACGTACACGCTCAATCTGCGCACGGACGCCACGTGGAGCGACGGCGCGCCGCTCACTGCGAACGACTTCGTCTACGCGTTCCAGCGGCTGTTCGACCCCGAAGCGGGTGGTCAGGGCTACTACAGCTCCTTCTACACAGCCATCGCGGGCGCAGAGGACTACTCGCTCGGCGAAGGCAGCGCGGACGACGTCGCGGTCAGCGCGATCGACGACTACACGCTGGAGATCCAGGTTACGTACGAGCTGCCGACGCTACCGACGCTGCTCGCCCTCTGGCCCGCGGCGCCGCTGCGGCAGGACATCATCGAGGAGTACGGCGAGGCCTGGACAGAGCCGGGCAACCTGATCGGCAACGGGCCGTTCGTGCTGGCGGAGTACAGCCCGGAGCAGCAGATCGTCCTCGAATCGAACCTGAACTACTGGGGCGACGACGACCCGACGCTCGACCGCCTGGTCTACAAGATCATCCCCGAGGACAGCGCCGCGCTCATCGCCTATCAGAACGGCGAGATCGACATGACGAACATCCCGCCTGCGGACTCGGCGCGCTACGAGGGCGACAGCGAGCAGGTGCGCTACGCCCAACTCGAGACCTACGCGATCCAGTACAACACCACGGCGGAGCCGTTCGACGACCCGCTCGTGCGCCGGGCCTTTAGCCGCGCCATCGACCGCGCCGCCTACGTCCAAGCGGTGCGCGGCGGCGTTTGCGCGGCTGGCTGCCGCCCGGCATGCCGGGCAGCGACGCCTCCGTGGGCGCCAACCTGGACTTCGACCCGGCGGCGGCCGCGGAGCTGCTCTCGGACGCCGGCTACCCGGACGGCGATGGCTTCCCGGACGTCACGATCACGATCTTCGACGACCCGACGAACCGCCTGACCGCCGAGTTCGTACAGGAGCAGCTCAGGCAGAACCTGGGCATCGACATCACCATCGAGCCGATGGAAGAGAACGCGTTCTTCGACCGCTACTTCGAAGGCGACTTCCAGGTGACGTGGCTGAGCTGGTTCGCCGACTACGCCGACCCGGAGAACTGGCTGCCGGAGCAGTTCGGCACGGATGGCGGCTTCAACGTCCTCGGCTACAGCAACGCGGCCGTCGACGACCTGTTCGCCCAGGCCGCGGTGGAGCTGGACCAGGTGGAGCGGCTGTCGCTCTACAGCCAGGCCCACGCGCTGATCATCGAGGACCAGGCCGTGACGCCGATCTTCCACCCAGAACGGAACTACCTGGTGAAGTCGTACGTCTCCGACCTGGTCCCGACCGCACTCGACGCGGAGCCGGGCGACTGGTTCACGAGCAGCGTGCGCATCCTGGCCACGGGCTCGGCGCCGGCATCGGAGCCGGACGAATAGCCCGGCCCTCGCGGGCGCAACGCATCGTACGTTCGCCGAGCCCCGACGGGCATGTCGGGGCTCGGCTTGACTAAGGAGCATCGTGGGAAGCTACGTCCTGCAGCGCATCCTCTGGATCGTGCCGGTGATGCTCGCCGTCGCGATCGTGACGTTCGCGCTGATGCACCAGGTCCCGGGCGGGCCGTGGGACGGCGCGAAGCGGCTCTCGCCGCAGGCGCTGGAGAACGTCAACCGCGAATACGGGCTGGACCAGCCGGTCTGGGAACAGTTCGGACGCTACATGCTCGGCCTCGCGAAGGGCGACCTGGGCGTGTCGTTCTACCAGGGCAACCGCCCCGTGCGCGACGTGCTCACCGACGGCATCCGCGTCTCCGCGACGCTCGGGCTGCTGGCGCTGGCGCTGAGCACGGCGTTCGGGGTCACGCTGGGCGTGCTGTCCGCGCTGAAGCGCAACTCGGTGCTCGACTACCTGGCCGTCGGCTTCGCGACAGCCGGCGCCAGCGTACCGAGCTTCATCCTGGGCATGCTGCTGCTGGTGCTGTTCACCGCGCACCTGCACTGGCTGCCGTCCGGCGGCTGGGGCAGCCCGGAGCAGGCGATCATGCCCGTGCTGGCGTTGAGCGCGTGGCCTGGCGCGTACATCGCGCGGGTGACGCGCGCCAGCATGCTGGACGTGATGCAGCAGGAGTACGTGCGTACAGCGCGCGCGAAGGGCCTGGGCGAACGCGTCGTCGTCTGGCGGCACACGCTGCGCAACGCGCTCATCCCCGTACTGACCGTGATCGGGCCGGTCGCCGCGATGCTGGTCACCGGCTCGTTCATCGTCGAGGAGCTGTTCGCCATCCCGGGCATCGGGCGCGCGTTCGTCAGCAGCATCGGCAATCGCGACTACGGCGTGATCATGGGCACGACGCTCTTCTACACCTTCATCATCGCGACGGCCAACCTGACCGTCGACGTGCTCTACGCGGCCGTCGACCCGCGCATCCGGTACGGCGCGCATGGCTGAGCGGCCGCCGCTTGCGGCGCCGCCGCTGGCGCCCGCGCAACGCGGCTGGGCCGGCGACGCGGCGCGAAGGCTGGTGCGGAACCGTGCAGCGCTGCTGGGGCTGGTGATCGTAGGCGCGTTCGGGCTGCTCGCGCTGTTCGCGCCGCTGGTCGACCACCACACGCCGACCGACCAGCACCTCGATTCCACGCTCGCCGGCCCCAGCACGACGTTCTGGCTGGGTACCGACCAGCTCGGCCGCGACCAATACAGCCGGCTCGTACACGGCGCGCGCGTCTCGCTCGCCGTGGGCGTGCTCACGCAGGTCGTGGCGCTCGGCCTGGGCCTGGCCGTCGGGCTGATGGCGGGCCTGGGCGGGCGGCGCGCCGACTCGCTGCTGATGCGCATGACCGACGTGACGTACGCGTTCCCCGACCTGTTGATGGTGATCCTGCTGGTGAGCATCTTCGGCGCCAGCGCGCCGATGATCATCCTCGCCATCGGCCTCGTGAGCTGGACGACGATCGCGCGGCTCGTGCGCGGCCAGATCCTCTCGTTGCGGGAACGCGACTTCGTGCTCTCAGCGCGCGCGCTGGGGGCGAGCGACTGGCGCATCGCGTGGCATCACCTGCTGCCGAACGTCCTGGGGCCGGTCATCGTCACCGCGACGTTCGGCATCCCGGCGGCCATCTTCGCCGAGGCCGCGCTGGCTTTCATCGGCCTCGGGCTGCCGCCGCCCACGCCGACCTGGGGCCGGCTGGTCGCCGATTCGTTCAACACGATGTTCGCGGCGCCCTACCTCGCCGTGACATCGTGCCTCGCCATCGCGATCACGATGATGGCCTTCACGTTCATCGGCGACGGCCTGCGCGACGCGCTCGACCCGCGCTCGCCATCGCGGCACCCCCTGCCTGAGGTCGAACCATCGAGTGCGGCCGCGTTCGATGTCGCGGAGCGGCGCGCGGCCTAGCGAAGAACCCGGCCGCTGAATGGCGACCGGGTTCCAGTGCGGGTAGCGGTACGAGCCTCGTCAGATCAGCCCGGCGACGGTTTGCAACACGATCGCCGCGTCGACCGAGTTGACCTGCCCATCGCCGTTCGCGTCGGCCAGGTCGAGGCACGGCAGCGTGTCGATCATCTCAGCGCCGTATTGCAGGATCAGGATCGCGTCGATCGCGGTGAGCTCGCCGTTGCAGTCGGCGTCGCCCAGCTTCTTTTCGTGGTCCTCCGCGCAGACGACCTCGCCGTGCGACAGCTTGCCATCGATCGGCTGCGGGTCGCCCAGCGTCGCGTCGGCGAGCACATCGAGACTCAGACCGAGGTCGCTCGCGCCGACGTTCTTACAGGCGAAGGTCAGGACGCCCAGCGTGAAGTCGCCCTTGAGCCCTGTTGCGCTGACGCCGGTCACGCGAGCGACGCCATCGCCGAAGCTTTTGTTGCAGAGGCCGCCGTGTTCGGCGTCACAGTCGACCAGGGTGACGATCTCGGGGTTGTAGTGAACGTCGACGGTCCAGGCGCCCAGGCCGGGCTCGCCGAAGTCGAGGCCCTCGAGCTCGACCTTCCCCTCCGAGTCGGGACCCAGCTCAGCCGAACCGATGCTCACCCCCGGTCCGGCGGCAAAGGCGCTCGACACGGCGAGAACGGCCCAGACGAGCGCCGCCACGATGCTGATGGCGGCGAGCCTCCCCGTGCTCTGCGAAACGATACCTTTCATTTGCGCACTCCTCCCAGTACTGGCTCGTGTTTCTGAAGGGAGTATCGACCGTGAGACGGTGAAGTGTGAGGAGGTGGCGCCGCAATAGGCAGCGCCCTGCCCGGGGATTGGGAAGGGCGCTAGCGATCTCTAGTGGAGCCAGCGAAGAGACTCGAACTCTTGACCTGTCGATTACGAATCGACTGCTCTACCACTGAGCTACGCTGGCACGCGGCGTAGGATTAGTCTAACCAGTGCCCGCGTCATCGACAACCGCCCGTCACGAGGCCTTGCGTTCGGCGCGGCCGCCGACGCGCCTTGCATCGGAGTGGTATCATGATCGCGCGAAGGACGCCAGCTCCTCTAGACCGAGACGGGGCGCCGATGCCAACCTGGGGCCTACTCAGCAACCACGCGATGGTTCTCCTGCACGTGGCCTCGCACCGCAACGTCACGCTGCGCGAGATCTCGATGGCTGTCGGGCTGACCGAGCGCGCGGTGATCCGCATCGTGCACGAGCTGGAGGACGAGGGTGTGATGTCACACGTGAAGGACGGCCGGCGGAACCTGTACCAGCTCAACTATCGCGCCGTGCTGAGCCACCTGCAAGCGCAGACCCAGCCCTTCACGCTGGAGGACATCGCCGCGCAGGTACAGGCGCTGGCGCGCCAAGTCCGCGAAGAGGACGCGCTAGACGAGACGGCGTGAGGTGAGACCGGTGCGCCCTGTTCCCCTTCTTGCCACCGTCCTCGCCCTGATCGCTTCCGCGGCGATGGCCCTCGTGCTCACATCGCGCGGTGGCGCGGAGCCGGCCGCAGGATCCCAGTCCGATGCCCGGGCGGCGGGCGAGCTGGACACCGACGACCTCCCGCCGCCGTGTTACGGGTCGTGGGACGAGGCATACGCGGCGGGCTGGCCGACGCCCGAGCCGGGAGAAGAGGCACGCATCGTCTACCTCGGCGCGCAGGAGACTCCCACGGCCCGTCCGCCGTTCGACCTCTATGCGACGCCGGTGCCAGCTGGCTTCGACTCCTGGGACGAGGTGATCGACTCATGGATCATGGCAAACGACGCCGGGCTGTTCGACCCACCGCCTGTGACGCCCGAGTTTCTGGGGCCGCCGCCGTTCGGCTGCGAGACCTGGGAGGAGTTCACGCAGTGGGTGATCGACCATGGTCTGATGCCAGGTGTAGAGCCTCCCTAAATCAACCCAGCCACCATCTGCAGCACGAGCGCCGCATCGACCGCCGTGACGGCGCCGTCCGCGTTCACGTCGGCTTGCGGCCGGCACGGCAGCGAGCCGAGGAGCGCCGCGATGAGCTGGAGGATTAGCGCCGCATCGACTGCGGTGACGCTGTCGTCGCAGTTCGCGTCGCCGGGCACGAGCTGCGCCGTCGCGGTGGGCGTGCTGGTTGGCATGAAGGTCGGCGTGTGTGTGTCCGTCGGCGTCGCCGTCGCCGTCGGCGTCGCCGTAGGAGGCTTCTCGCCACCGAAGCCGAGGACATCGACCGGGACGAGGTGGAAGTCGAGGTCGCCGCTACCCAGCCGGCCATCGCCGTTGAAGCCCCAGCAGCGCACGCCGCCGAACGGCGAGACGGCGCACGTGTGCGAGCCGCCAGCCGCGAACTGCGCGACCTCGCCGACGCCATCGACGCGTACTGGGAGGGACGAGTTGTTGGTCGTACCGTCGCCGAGCTGGTGGGCGCTGTTCGCGCCCCAGCACCAGACTTCGCCGTTCACCAGCAAGGTGCAGGCATGACTGTGCCCGGCGGCGATGGCAACCGCGGCGAGGTCCGGCAGGCCGTCTTCGCACGAAGCGACCCCGACGACGCAGACGTCGACCGGCGCATGGCGCGGCGTGTTCGTACCATCGCCGAGCTGGCCGTGAGAGTTCTCGCCCCAGCAGCGCGCGAGGCCGCTCGACATCGCGACGCAGACGTGCCCGTTGCCGGACGCGATGGAAACGACATCGGAGACCCCGGCCACGGTCGGGACAGAGCAGAACGTCCCGCACGCGCCGTCGTCGCCAAGCTGGCCGTGGCCGTTGTGACCCCAGCACACAACCCCGCCGGACGCCCGCAGCGCGCACGAGGAAAACCAGCCAGCGGTGAGCGCGACGGCGTCCGCCAGCGGCGCGCAGGGCGTCGATTCCGAGCCGGGTTCGCAGACGGCGACGGGCCGCTTGCTCGACGTCCGCGTGCCGTTGCCGAGCTGGCCCAACTCGTTTGAGCCCCAGCAGTAGACGCCGCCCTCGCCCGTCACCGCGCACGTGTGCTCAAAGCCGCCGGCCAGACCAACGATGCCGCCCAGCGCACCGCATTGCTCTGACTCCGCAACGGGCGCACAGACCGCCACAGGCGTGTTGCGCTGGACCTCCGTGCCATCACCCAGGCGGCCATGGACATTGCGCCCCCAGCACCAAACTCCGCCCGCCTCGCTTGCGGCGCAGGAGTGGGTGTCGCCGCCGGCGACGGCCACGACACCGGACAACAAGGAGCTGCAGGCAGCGTCCGCGCAAACATCGACGGGCTCTGCGCGCGAGTCCGTCGTGCCGTCGCCCAGCTGCCCGTAGAAGTTCCAGCCCCAGCACTTCACCTGACCGGCATCCGTGACCACGCAGCTGTGCGCGCCGCCCCCGGCGACCGAGGCCGCAGCGCCTGCACCCAGGACTTCAGCCGGGCGCCCCGGAGACAATAGCGTTGCCAGGAGGCCCACAAGGCAGAGGGCGGCCAAAGCGACAACCCTCAGCGGGGCCCAGGATGGCGGTAGCGCGAGCATATCGGGAGGAATGGTACCGTGGAGCCCTCTGCTATACTAGCCTTCCATGAGCGAGCTATTGCTGGTCGGAGCGACCGAGGAGCTGCAGACGCTGGCGCGGGACCTGGAGCGCGCGGGCTTCCACGTCGATGCCTGCGCGCTGGACGAGGCTGACGAGCGCTTCGCGCGAGGCGAGCGGATCGACGTGCTGCTGATCAACCTGGTCGATGGCGACGACCTCGCCAGGCTCCTTCCAGTCGAGCGCCAATCCGGCCACACCGCGACGGTGGCCGTCATGCGCTCCGAACAGCTTGCCGGGCTCGATGGGCAGCTGCCGCTCGACGACTTCGTGGTGGTACCCGTATCGACCGAGGAGCTACTGACCCGGATCCGGCGCGCGACGGCGCGTCGGGCTGCCTCGGAAACCGCCGACGTCCTCGTCTGCGGCGACCTGACGATCGACCAGGCAAGCTACCGAGTGTTCGTCGGCAGCCGGCCGGTCGAACTGACGTACAAGGAGTACGAGCTGCTGCGCTTCCTGGCGCTGAACCAGGACAAGGTCTGCTCCCGCGAGTTGTTGCTCAGCCACGTGTGGGGCTACGACTTCTACGGCGGCGAGCGCACCGTCGACGTGCACATCCGGCGTTTGCGGAGCAAGATCGAAGGCCGCGGCCACACCTTCATCGAGACGGTGCGCAACGTCGGCTACCGCTTCCACGCCGGCTAGCCGCTCGGCCCACGCCTTCTTAGACAGCCTCGACGACCGGGCGAGCTGGTCTTCCAGCTCGCGCTCGGCCGCTCGCTGGAATTGTGAAAGATGTAACATGACTGTAACGCAGCGCTAGCCTGTTTCTCGCCCTATCCCCGTACAATCGGCACATGGACTCGCGCCGGAGGGGCGCCGTCCTGGTGGAATAAGGGGGTAGCGGTCATGCCAGAAATCGACTCAGGGAACACAGCGTGGGTGCTTGTTGCGGCGGCCCTCGTGATGATCATGACCCCGGGCCTGGGGTTCTTCTACGGCGGGTTTACCCGCCAGAAGAATGTCCTGTCGACGATCATGCAGAGCTTCATCGTCGTCGCGCTCGTTGGGGTACAGTGGGTCGTCATCGGCTATTCGCTCACGTTCGCTCCCAGCGTTGGCGGAGGGTTCATCGGCAACCTGGACTTCTTCGGGTTGCGTGACGTGGGACTGGAGCCGAGCGGGGTCTACGCGACGAGCATCCCGCACGAGGCGTTCATGATCTTCCAGGCGATGTTCGCGATCATCACGCCGGCGCTGATCACCGGCGCGTTCGCGGAGCGGGCCAAGTTCAGCACGTTCCTGGTGTTCATGCTGCTCTGGTCCTTCCTGGTCTACAACCCGGTGGCGCACTGGGTCTTCTCCGCCGACGGCTGGCTCAGCGCCTTCGACTATCCGAATGGTGTTGATGCGCTGGACTTCGCCGGCGGCACAGCGATCCACATCAACGCCGG
>JBBDNH010000323.1:0-1853 GCA_040877745.1 Dehalococcoidia bacterium | reverse complement strand
CGCGTTCCAGCCCCTATCCTCCCCTCGACAACCCAGCCTGGGGGGAGCGCCGCATCGCCCCCTCCCCTCCCTTGCCGCACAGGAAGCTCGCTGCTAGGCTGCTGGGCAGGCCGGGGCGCCGGCCACAAGGAGGTGTGACACGATGGAGAACTCGATTTACCACGACGGCAGCCGCAGCCTGCAGGAGCGGTTCGACACCGAGCGGCTGGCCAACCGGCTGGAGGAAGTGATCGTCTCCGACACGATCGACGAGCGCGACAAGGCGTTCATCGAGTCGCGTGACATGTTCTTCCTGGCGACAGCGGACGCGGAAGGCCACCCGAACTGCTCGTACAAGGGCGGCGACCCCGGCTTCGTACGCGTGGTGGACGAGCACACCATCGCGTTTCCGAACTACGACGGCAACGGCATGTATCTCTCGATGGGGAACGTGCTGAAGAATCCGAACGTCGGGATCCTGTTCATCGACTTTGAGGGCCGGAACCGCATGCGCCTGAACGGCGTCGCAAGCATCGACGAGAACGACCCGCTCATGGCCGAGCACCCGGAGGCACAGTTCATCGTGCGTGTACGGGCGCGGGAGGTCTTCCCGAACTGCCCGCGCTACATCCACCACTACCGGAAGGTGGACGCCTCGGAGTTCGTCCCGCGCGACGGGTGCGAGACGCCGTTCCCGGACTGGAAGCGCGGGTTCGCGCAGGGGGACCCCGGGGTACTGCCCAGCAGCGATCGCGGGAAACTGTAGGGCGCAGGGCCTCTGGTCTCCGCCCCTGCCCGTAAGCGCGCTTCTCGCTACACTGGTCTCGTGACCACCACCGTCCTCTTCGATGTCGACCAGACGCTGCTCTACACCGGCGGCGCCGGCAGCCTCGCCATGGCCCGCGCCTTCCACCAGCTCTACGGCGTCGAGGACGGCTTCAAGAACGTCGAGTACTCCGGCCGCACCGACTGGTCCATCCTCAAGCAGGGCCTGGAGCACCACGGGCTCCTTGGTGGCATCAACGGCGGCTTCGCGGACGAGATCGCGCGCTTCGTGGACGTCTACAAGCGGCTGCTGCCCGCGGCGCTCGACGAGCGCGAAGGCCACCTCAAGCCGGGCATCGTCGAGCTGCTGCAGGCGCTCGTGGCGCGGGACGACGTGGCCGTCGGGCTCGCGACGGGCAACTTCCGCGTCGCCTGCATGACCAAGCTGCGCTACTTCGGCATCCAGGATTACCTCACCGAAGGCGGCTTCGGCGACGACGCGGAGGACCGCGGCGACATGGTCGCCGTCGCCATCGGCCGCGTCTCCACGCGCCGCGTCTCCGGCGCGCCCGGCCCGAACAGCGTCTGGATCATCGGCGACACGCCGCTCGACATCGACGCCGCGCGCGCGAACGGCGCGCGGTCGCTCGCCGTCGCGACCGGCTCGTCGTCGGTCGACGAGCTCCGCGCGGCCGGCGCCGACCTCGCCCTCAGCGATCTCTCAGCGACAGAAGAGGTGCTCCATGCGCTCCTGGACTAAGTACGCGCTGCTGGCCGTCCCGCTCGTGCTGCTATTCGCGCTCGTCGGCGCCTGCGGCGAGGACGGCGACAGCCCCAGCGGCGGCGACGTCACGCCCAACCTCGATGTGACCACCCCGACCGCCGATCCCGGCATCGACATCGAGGTGCCGACAAGCGACGGCGCGACGCCAGCCGCGGACGGCGACGGCGCGTTCCCAACGGCGTCGGATGGAACACCGCCGCCCGACGCCGCCGGCGACGGTAACGGCGACGAAGAGGTAGGCGACTCGCCCGACCAGATCGCCGAGGCCACGCGAGAGGCCGAACGCGACGCGGAAGAGGCGGCTGAGGAGACCGTGGATCAGGCC
>JBBDNH010000322.1:0-1861 GCA_040877745.1 Dehalococcoidia bacterium | reverse complement strand
CGAGCGCGATGCGCTCGCCGGAGGGCGCGCAGTCGAGACGCGCCGCCAGCTCCGGCCACGGCAGCCGCTCGCCGACGCCGGCAAGCGCGGCACGTTCGCCGCCGTAGCCGGTGCCCTCGAGCAGGGCCAGATAGAGCGCCTCCGCGGACCCGTGTTCATCCGAGGCGCTGCTCAGGGCGGCCTCCCGCTCCTGGAAGCGCCGGTCGCCGAGGGCGTCGAGCTCGGCCAGGATAGCGTCCCGGCCCAGGCGCGCGAGGGCGTCGTGGCACGGCTCGCGCCAGCGCTGCGGGCCGCTCAGCCAGCCCGCCAGCTCCCGCGCGCGCCGGCGCGCCCAGGGAGCGAGCGCCACGACCGGCACGCGCCGGCCACAGGCGAGCTCGGTCTCGCCGGCGCCGTCGTCCTCGAAGACGACGTGGAGGACGACGCCGTCATAGCGGACGTCCTGCGCGTGCCCATGGCCGCGGAAGTCGCCGGCGCGGACGTGCAGCTCGACGTCGCCGCGCAGCAGGCCGTCCGGCGCGGCGATCAGCGCGTCGCGGAAGTCGGGGCCAGCGCCGCGCCCGCGCCGCCCGGGATGGAGCACGCGCAGCGGGTGGCCGGCGCCGGTCACCAGCGCGGACGCCGGAAAGCGCTGGCCGGCCCAGAGGTGGGAGAGCGTCGCCTCATCGAAGGGCGCGGGGGTCATGGGTCATGCGTCATGGGCGAGAATCCCAGAACCTTGGAACCTCGGAACCTTGCAACCTCGAACCACGGAACCCTCGAACCGGAGAGCTCCGGGACCAAGGACCCCGGGAACCACGGGAGCCAGGAAGCACGCAGCCACGATGGTCCCCCAGTTATCCAGCGTCCAGCGTCCAGCCTCCAGCGTCCAGCGTCCAGCCTCCAGCTTCCAGCGTCCAGCGTCCAGCCTCCAGCGTCCAGCCTCCAGCTTCCAGCCCCCGGCCTTACGCTTCGCCGTAGCGGAACTCGGCCCGCTCGGCGACCATGCTCAGGAGCCGCTGAGAGCCGCCGCGCGGCTGATAGAGCCCGGTCTCCCATTCGCTGACGGTCTGCTGGCGCACGTTCAGCTCGCGCGCGAGCGCCTCCTGCGTGAGCCCCATGTGGCGGCGCAGCGCGCGCACCTGCCCGGCGTCCCAGGCCAGCCGGTCGTGGCCATCTTCCATGCCGGGATCGTACACGGTTCCGTGTAGTTCGTCAATGATGGGCGGCCTGGAGCCAGGCTTCGTCGAAGGCGGCGTGCGCGATCGTCTGGCGGCGCCAGGTGTAGAGCACGTGGAGCACGCTGTCGGACGTCTGGGTGGCGGTCGGGTAGGAGTACTCGCCCGGCTCGCTCTCCAGGTCGCGCCAGACGTCCCAGCGTTCGCCGTCGTGCGAGAGCGCGACGCGCAGCGGCGTGCGGGCGCGCGCGCCCGGGTTGTAGACGGCGAGCAGCGCGCCGCTCGCCAGCCGGATCAGCTCCAGCGCGCTGTTCGGGTTGGGCAGGCCGGTCGCCTCGGGCGCGCTCCAGCGCTCGCCGTCCTCCGAGAGCGCGCGGTAGATGAACCCGCCGCGGCTGCGCAGCAGCATCAGCAACCGGCCGCCGGGAAGTTCGGCCAGCGCGGGCTGGATGATGCCGGCGTCCGCCCGCAGCCTGTCCGACGCCCGCCAGCTGTTGCCGCCGTCCTCGGAGATCAGGACGAAGGAGGTCCAGTCGCGCTCGTCGTACATCGGCATCAGGAGGCGGTCGTGCCAGGCGACAGGCTCGTTGCGCACCATCAAGCCCCAGCCGCGCCTCAGATAGCGCTCGACGCCCCAGGTCCGGCCGCCGTCGCGCGAGCGGCGCTCGCGTACGGGGCAGGACGCCCAGCCGCGCCCCTCCATG
>JBBDNH010000321.1:0-10336 GCA_040877745.1 Dehalococcoidia bacterium | reverse complement strand
CGGCGCCACGCTGACCTTCGACCTGAGCCGGCCCGGCCGCATCGGCTGCCGGCTGCCCGCGCTCGACGTGCCGGAGGCGGAGCTACCGCCGCCCGGCCTCCTGCGCGACGACCTCACGCTGCCAGAGCTCTCCCAGCTCGACGTCGTCCGCTACTTCACGCGCCTCTCGCAACGCAACTTCGGCATCGATACCGGCTTCTACCCCCTCGGCAGCTGCTCGATGAAGTACAACCCCAAGGTCCACGAGGACATCGTGCGTCTGCCCGGCCTCGCGCAGCTCCACCCGATGCAGCCCCCCGAGACCGCGCAGGGCGCCCTCGCGCTGCTGCACGGCCTTCAGCGCCTGCTCGCGGAGATCACTGGCATGGACGACGTCTCGCTGGTGCCCGCGGCGGGCGCGCACGGCGAGCTGGCCGGCATCCTCATCGCGCGCGCGTACCTCAACTCGAACGGCGGCGCCAGCCGAAAACGTGTGCTCGTGCCCGACTCCGCCCACGGCACCAATCCGGCGACCGCGGCCATGGCCGGCTTCCAGGTGCAGAGCATCGCGTCCGACGTCGAGGGCAACCTCGACCTCGATGCACTCGGGCAAGCGCTTGCGAACGACGGCGACGGCGTCGCCGCGCTCATGCTCACGCTGCCCAGCACGCTCGGCTTGTTCGAGCCGCGCATTGCGCGCATCGCCGAGCTCCTTCACGAGCGCGGCGCGCTCCTCTACGGCGACGGCGCGAACATGAATGCGATGCTCGGTCGCGTGAAGCCGGGCGACCTCGGTTTCGATGTCTTCCACCTCAACCTGCACAAGACGTTCAGCACGCCCCACGGCGGCGGCGGTCCCGGCGCCGGCCCGATCGCGGTCAAGGCGCATCTCGCGCCGTACCTGCCCACGCCCCACGTAGATCAGATCGAGGGCGCCTACGCGCTCGCGACGCCGGAGCGCAGCGTCGGGCGGCTGGGGCTCTTCCACGGCAACTTCGGCGTGCTCGTGCGCGCGTACGCGTACATCCTCAGTCTGGGCGAGGAGGGCCTGCGCGCGATCAGCGAGGCCGCCGTCCTGAACGCGAACTACGTCCTCGCGCGCCTCCGTGGCGCGTATCGCCTGCCCTACGACCGCCGTTGCATGCACGAGGTCGTCCTCTCCGGCTCGCGCCAGAAGGCGAAGGGCGTCAGGACGCTCGACATCGCCAAGCGGCTGATCGACCACGGCTTCCATCCGCCGACGATCTACTTCCCGCTCATCGTCGACGAAGCGATGATGATCGAGCCGACCGAATCGGAGAGCAAGGAGATGATCGACGCCTTCTGCGACGCGATGCTCGCCATCGCGCAGGAGGTCGAGGACGACCCCGACGCCGTGCGCGCCGCGCCCAGCCGCGCGCCGCTCCGCCGCCTCGACGAAGCCACGGCCGCCCGCAAGCCCGTGCTACGCTGGCGTAAGGAGGACTAGCTTCTTGCGCGGCCCCGCACCGCTCGTTGCCCTCACGCTGCTCCTCGCGGCCTGCGGAGGGGGCGGAGACGCCGATCCCACGCCGACCGCCCCACTCGCCGATACGCCGGCGAGCGTCCCGACCGTCGTCGATTCCACTGCCACGCCGCCGCCCGTAGCGATACCCAACACCGAACCCGCCGCGAACATCACGCTACCGGACGGCTTCGCCGCCTACGCGATCGCCGACGGCATCTTCCGGCCCACGTCACTCGCCCTCGCGCCCGATGGCACGCTCTACGTCGCCACGCGCCACGACGGCGTCTTTCGCCTCGTCGACGCGGACGGCGACGGCGTGTTCGAGGAGCGTCCGCGCTTCACCGAAGGCTTCGACGAAACGACCGGCGCCGCCTTCTCTCCGGACGGCGTGCTGCACGTCTCCAGCCGCGGCCGCGTCACGGCCTTCTCGGACACGGACGGCGATACCGTCGCGGACGCGAGCGACGAGATCGTCTCCGGCCTGCCGAACGGCCGGCACCAGAACAACGGTATCGCATTCGGCCCCGATGGCCGCCTCTACATCACGAACGGCTCGACGTGCGACGATACGGCGAGCGACTGTCCCGCGTCCGGGGAGCGGGACGAGCTTTCGGCGACCATCCTTGTGGCTAACGCGGACGGCAGCGGCCTCCAGGTCTACGCCACCGGCCTGCGCAACCCGTACGATCTCGCCTTTACGAGCGGCGGCGTCCTCTGGGCGACGGACAACGGCTCCGACACGCTGTGCGAGACGCCGGACGAGCTCAACCTGATCATCGACGGTGACGACTACGGCTGGCCCTACGGCGACGCCTGCGACCCGCTCAGCGACGGCACGCCGCCGGTCGCCGGACTCGGCCTGCACACGGCGTCGACGGGCGTCACGGTCTACGAGGCGACGCACTTCCCGGCGGCGTACCAGGGCAACATCTTTCTCACGCTCTGGGGCAGCTTCTTCGCCGAGCCGGAGCTGACGCCGGGGCTCTATCGCGCCGTCATCCAGGGGCGTTCCGATAGTCCCGCCGGCGGGCCGCCACGTTCCGCCCTCGTCGGGCCGTTCGGCAGCGGCTGGTCGAACACCATCGACGTCCTCGTGGACAGGGACGGGACGCTGCTCGTCCTCGATTACGGCGCAGAGACGCTCTACCGGATTGTGTACACGGGCGACTAGTCCCTTGCCCGCCAGAGGGACCGATGTAGGGACAGAGCTTCAGCTCTGTCCAGGGCCGAGCTTAAGCTCGGCCCCTACAAAGGCTACCGGCCCTCGGCGCGCCTGGACCCTACCCCAGCCTCGGTACCGTCAGCTGGCCGTGCGGCAGGACGCAGATCGATGGCTCGCGGCCGCGATCGGCCACGTGCTGCGCGCGAAGCTCCTCCACGGTCGCTGATACGTCTTCGGAGTAGCGCAGGTGCGCCGACTCCGTCGTCGCGCGCGACATGCTCGAATAGAGCCAGGCGTCGGCCTTCGCCTGCACCATGACCTGGCACTGCACGCCCCACTGGTCGTAGCGCGCGAAGCCGGGCGACCTGATGCGCTCCAGCAGCGCCTTCGGCGAGGCTTCGCTCGTCAGCAGCTCCGTGTACTCCGCCAGACCGAGCCCGTCGCGGCACTCCGCCGCGAGCACGATCGTCCCGCCCTCGCGCACCGCCTGGGCGGCGACGGACATGCCCTTCACCGACTGATAGAGGTTCAGGTCAGCCGGGTAGCCCATGTTCGTGCTCACCACGATGTCGAACGGCTGGTCGATGGGCCGCACGTACTGGCGCTCGGCCTGCGCGATGCCCGCCTGGTGCGCCGCCCACAGCTCCCCCGCGAAGACGCCTGTGATCTCGCGACGCTCGTTCAGCGTCACGTTGACGCAGAACGACGGCTTGCTGAGCAGCGCCAGGTCGCGCTGCTCCTCGAAGATCGGGTTGCCCTCGGTGACGCACCAGGTCGACCTCGGATGCCCGATCATGTCGGCGCCGTGATTGCTCATCACGATGTCCGCGCCGGCGACGCCCGGCATCACGCCCTTGCCGCCGCCCGAGTAGCCCGCGAACATGTGCGGCTCGACGAAGCCGGTCACGATCCGCACGCCGGCCTCCAGATAGCGACGGTTCATCTTGACATCGACCCCGCGCGCGGTCGTCGTGAGGTGCGACAGCGTCCGCTCGTCGCGCGCGTCGTGGTTCACCACCTCGTACGAACCGGCGATTCCCGGCCCGAGGATGCGCTCGACCTCCTCCGGCGTACTCGCGCGATGCATCCCGGTGCCGATCACCAGCACGACGCCCTCGCGCGGCACGCCGGCTTCGTGCACGGCACGCAGGACGGGCGGCAACAGGAGCTTGTTCGGCACCGGGCGCGTGATGTCGCTGACGACGATCGCTACGCGAGCACCCGGGCGCGCGAGCTCGCGTAGCGGCGGCGACTGAATGGGAGCGGCGATCGCTTCCGCGATCGCGCGCTCAGGGTCTGGGAGGCCACCGACGCGCTCCGGCAGCAGGACAACGGCGCTGTCCGGCAGCTCGACCTCGATGCCGGAGTCTCCGTACGCAAGCGTGACGCGCATGGTGGTTCGATGCTACGAGGTGGCCTCGGAAGGTGTCAAACCTCGCCCTACCAGCCCGATGTCGCTTCGCGGAACGACGCCCGGATGCCTGCCGACTGCTGGTCGCTGAACAGGTCGCCCAGCGTGGCCAGCCGGTCCGCCAGATACGCCTGCGCGCTCGCTCCGCCGGTCACGTCATCGCTGGCGGCGGCCTCCGCCACCAGCGCCTCGGCCACGTGGCCTAGGCGCTCATCGATGAGCGCGCGCAGGTCGTCCGCGGACGGCTCGGCCGTGCGCGGCGAGCCGAAGCGCTCGACGAACTCGGCAAGGCCGATCAGGCGCGCGAGCTGGATGAGACGTTCTTGGGGCGGGATCACACGCCGATGATACACGAGCCGTCGCGCAGACGCGACGAGACTCCTTCGTTCGAAGGAGTCTCGTGTATCGCGAAGACTGGCCCGGCTACGACTGAGCTTGCGCTTCGGCCTGGGCCCTGGCCTGGGCCTCTTCCCGCTCCTCCTGCGCGCCCTTGATCTTGTTGTAGCAAGCGCTGCAATAGACCGGGCGGTCGCCGCGCGGCTGGAACGGCACCTCCGTCATCATCCCGCACTCCGCGCACGTCGCGGGGTGCATCTGGCGCGGCGTCCGGCCGCCGAAGCTGGCGAACACGCCATACTTCACGTAGCCCTCCTCGGGCTCGTTCAGCCGGCTCGACTTCCGCGCCGAGCGGCAGGGCGGGCAGCGGACGGGCTCGTTCTGGAGTCCCTTGCTGGCGTAAAACTCCTGCTCACCTCCCGTGAACAGGAAGGCATTTCCGCAGTCGCGACAGGTCAGTTGCTTATCGGCAAAGCTCATAGGTGTCCCCCTCTCCGGGTATACAAAAACGGCCTCGGTTCTGGGGCCGTTTTTCGCTTCGACCAGTGCTGCCTATAGTATACGGAATCTGCGCCAGCGAGGCAAGGCCGCGAGCTACGGCTTTGCTACGAACACAGTGTAGTTGAGCTTTCGCCAGACGCAGTCGACCTCGCGGAAGCCGGCCAGCGATAGCAGTTCTATCTGTCGAGGCAGCGTCTCGTAGTAGTCGATCTCATCGACGTGGCGGATGATCTCGGCCACTTCCGGCTCCGTCAGGCCGCCCGGCCTGCGCGCGAACTCAAGCCAGTCGTTCCAAAACCGCTCCTCGATATGCGGCAGAACGCTCTGCACCTCGTCGCCGAGCACGAGCATGCCGCCGGAACGAAGAGCTTCGCGCAGTTTCGTGTAGACCGGCTGTTTGTCCAGCACGTGGTGCACGCTCATGTTCGACGCGATGAGGTCGCAGCTCCCGCCAGCGAGATCGATCTCCTCGAACAGGCCAACGCGCAGCGTCACGCGCTCCGCCGCGCGCGCGGCCTCCAGCCGCCCGCGCGCGATATCGACCATCTTCGGCGACGCATCGAGGGCCGTGATCGCCGCCGCGGGAAATCGCTGGGCGAGTCGCACCGTGAGCGCGCCTGTGCCGCATCCCAGCTCCACGACGTCCCTGGCGCCATCCACAAGGCAGGCCATCACGGCGTTGAGCATCTCGTCGTAGACGGGCATACCGCGCCTGGCGATGGAGTCGTAGTCCTCCGCCATCGCGCTGAAGGCGTCCGTCGGGTTCAGTGCCATGGATTCAGTATGGATGTCGAGCGCGCGCCGCGGGTTACGGCAGCGTTACGTTTTACACGGAAGGAGTGAGCGGAGCTGTGGTAGCAGCGCCAGGATTCGAACCTGGGACCCGTCGATTATGAGCCGACTGCTCTGCCACTGAGCTACGCTGCCACGATGTCTCGCGCCGGAGGCAGTATACCAACGCCCCGAACGGAGCGGCAATCGGCGCGCCTTGACGCACGCAGCGCAGCGTCCCTACACTCGATACGTACAGGCTGCGACGGAGCCACGTACGCCGGCAAGGACATCGGTCCGCAAAGCGAGCCCGAGATGGTGCGAGCGGGCGCGGACGACCCGGCGGGACATCCCTCCCGAGCCGCCGACCGAACGCGCAAGGCGCGGCCTAGGTTCTGGGTTCTAGGTTCTGCGCCGAAGGCGCCACTAGGCTCGGCCGGACGCCCACCGTTATCGAAGGGCGGTCGCGTGTCAGCGCGACGTGAGTGCCCCGAAGCATCGGGGAACCAGGGTGGTACCGCGGGTGTCCAAGCCCGTCCCTAGCATGGGACGGGCTTTTGTTGTTGGAGGCGCATGGCCAAGCGAGACTTGCAGCGGGTGGACAGGGCATACACACGCCTCGGGGCGCGTTGGGCGTGGAACCTTGTCTCGTTCGCCGGATTCCAGGGCTGGGAGTCGACCATTCGCCGTCAGACCGTGGCGCACCTCAGTCTCCAGCCCGGTGATGCCGTGCTCGACGTCGCCTGCGGCCGTGGTTCGAACTTCTCGCACCTACAGGACGCAGTCGGCGAACAGGGGCGGATCGTCGGCGTCGACTACTCCGCAGCGATGCTTGCCGGCGCCGAGGGCCTGGTGCGCGGGCGGCGCTGGACCAACGTGGAGCTCGTCCAGGGGGACGCCGCCGAGATGACCTACGACGCATCGTTCGACGGCGCGATCTGCACGATCGCGATGACGGTCATCCCGGCCTGGCAGCCGGCGCTGCGCAGGATGATCGCCGCCGTGCGCCCCGGCAAGCGCATCGCCATCACGGACGGCCAGCGCCCCAGCGGCTTCGCGCGCCTTGGCGCGCCCTATGCGCGCTTGTTTTCCAAGATCGTCGCCGCGGACCTCGATCGCGATGTTCAGGGCGAGTGTCGAACGCTGCTAACAGACACTAGGGAGGAGACGCGCATGTTCGGCACATACTTCATCATCTCCGGAGAAGGCCGTCTCGATGTTTAGCCCTGTCGAGCCCAAGCCGGACTTCCCCGCCATGGAGCGCGAGCGGCTGCGCTGGTGGCAGGAGCACGGCATTCCGAAGCTGTACCTGAAGCGCAACGAGGCTTCGGAGAAACGCTGGTCGTTCATCGACGGGCCGATCACCGCGAACAACCCCATGGGTGTCCACCACGCCTGGGGCCGCACGTACAAGGACGCCTTCCAGCGCTTCCGCACGATGCAGGGCTATCGACAGCGCTACCAGAACGGCTACGACTGCCAGGGCCTCTGGATCGAGGTCGAGGTAGAGCGCGAGCTTGGCTTCACCTCCAAGCACGACATCGAGGCGTACGGCGTCGACCGCTTCGTCGAGGCCTGCAAGGAGCGCGTCCAGCGCTTCGCCGATCAGATCACGGAGCAGTCGATCCGGCTGGCGCAATGGATGGACTGGGACGACTCCTACTACACCAACTCGGACGAGAACAACTACGCCATCTGGCACTTCCTCAAGACCTGCCACGAGCGCGGCTGGCTCTACCAGGGCAACGACTGCATGCCCTGGTGCCCGCGCTGCGCGACCGGGCTCTCCAACATGGAGATCGTCACGGAGGGCTACCAGGAGATCACCCATCCGAGCGTCTACCTCAAGCTGCCGCTGACCGACCGCGAGGGCTCGCTCCTCGTCTGGACCACGACGCCATGGACGCTCGCCGCGAACGTCGCCGCGGCCGTCCATCCCGATCTCACCTACGTCCGAGCGCGTCAGGGCCCCCTGTCCGGAGGGCAGGCAGACCAATCCGACGTCCTCTATCTCGCGAAGGCCGTCGCGGAGCGCGTCCTCAAGGGCGATTTCACGATCGAGGCCGAGCTGCCCGGCCGGGATCTCGTCGGCCTCACCTACCGCGGGCCGTTCGACGAGCTGCCGGCGCAGGAGGGCGTCGAGCACCGGGTGATCGAGTGGGGCGAGGTGAGCGAAGAGGAGGGCACGGGCATCGTCCACATCGCGCCAGGCTGCGGCGCCGAGGACTTCGCCCTGAGCAAGCAGTTCGACCTGCCGGTGATCGCCCCGATCGACCAGTTCGGCAATTACACCGAGGGCTTCGGCTTCCTCGACGGTCGCTTCGCGGGCGATGTCGCGCAGGCGGTCTTCGACTCGCTCGCGGAGAAGAGCGTCCTGCATCGCGTCGAGGACTACACGCACCGCTACCCGATCTGCTGGCGTTGCGGCAGCGAGCTCGTCTTCCGCGTGGTCGACGAGTGGTTCATCAACATGGACGGCGCGGACACGTCCGCGGACGGCTCCGGCAAGAAGCTGCGCGAGCAGATGATGGACGTCACCCGCGCGATCCGCTGGATCCCCGACTTCGGCCTCGACCGCGAGCTCGACTGGCTACGCAACATGAGCGACTGGATGATCTCCAAGAAGCGCTACTACGGCCTCGCCCTGCCGATCTACCCCTGCTCGTGCGGCCACGTGCAGGTGATCGGCGGCCGCGACGAGCTGCGCGAGAAGGCCATCGAGGGCTGGGACGCGTTCGATGGCCACTCGCCCCACCGGCCGTGGGTCGACGCGGTCAAGATACGCTGTCCGGAGTGCGGTGAGTCCGTCGAGCGCATCACCGACGTCGGCAATCCGTGGCTCGATGCCGGCATCGTGCCCTTCTCGACGCTCCACTACGATACCGACCCCGACTACTGGGAGCAGTGGTTCCCGGCCGACTTCATCGTCGAGGCGTTCCCCGGCCAGTTCCGCAACTGGTTCTACGCCCTGCTCGCCATGAGCACGGTGCTGAAGCGCCGCGAGCCCTTCCGCACTGTGCTCGGCCACGGTCTCGTGCGCGACGAACACGGCGAGGAGATGCACAAGAGCAAGGGCAACGCCATTTGGTTCGACGAGGCCGCCGACCGCATGGGCGTCGACCCGATGCGCTGGCTCTTCCTCAGGCACAACCCCGCGCTGAATATCAACTACGGCTGGGCCGCCGGCGACGAGGTGCGCCGCAGTCTGATCCTCACGCTCTGGAATACCTACGCCTTCTTTGTCACGTACGCCAACATCGATGGCTGGACGCCCGCGACCCGCGACCCGCGACCCGCGACCCGGCCGGCCAACGAGCTGGACCGCTGGTTGCTGTCGGAGCTGCATCAGCTGATCGCCGACGTGGCGGCGGCGCTCGAGAGCTACGAGACCGTCACCCCCTGCAGGCGCATCGAGTCGTTCGTCGAAGACCTCTCGAACTGGTACGTGCGCCGCAGCCGCCGGCGCTTCTGGAAGTCCGAGGACGACGCCGACAAGCGCTCGGCGTACGAGACGCTCTATCACTGCCTCGTGACGCTCGCGAAGCTCATGGCGCCGCTCACGCCCTACCTCTCGGAGGAGCTGTACCAGAACCTCGTCCGCGCGAACGATGGTTCAGCTTCGCTCACCACAGGCTCCGACGCCCCGCCGTCCGTCCACCTCTGCGACTGGCCGCAGGCCGAGGCCTCGCTCATGGACCAGGTCCTGAACGACGAAGTGCGGCTCGTCATGCGCCTCGCCTCACTCGGACGTTCGGCGCGCAGCAAGGCCGGCGTCAAAGTGCGCCAGCCGCTTCCCCGCGTGTTCGTGAAGGTGCGCGCCGAAGTCGAGGAGGACGCTCTGCGGCGCCTGGAGCCGCAGTTGCTCGACGAGCTGAACGTGAAAGAGCTCGTCGCGATCCACGACGAGTCCGACTTTCTCCGCTACGAGGTCCGGCCGAACCTGCCCGCGCTCGGCCCGAAGTACGGCAAAGACGTCGCCGCGATCCAAAAGGCGCTGGCCGCGCAGGACGCCGCCGCGGTCGCCGCCGCGGTCTCAGCGGGTAAGAGCATCGAGGTCGCCGGCTATGAGCTAGCGCCCGACGAGCTCCTGATCTCGACCGTCGAGCAGGAAGGCTTCGCGTCTGCGCAGGAGGCGGGCTACGTCGTCGTCGTCGACAGCGAGGTGCCCGAAGAACTCCGCGACGAAGGCCTCGCGCGCGAGCTGGTGCATCGCATCCAGAACCTGCGCCGCGACGCCGGCTTCGATATCTCCGACCGCATCACGACCTTCTGGCAGAGCGACCCTTCGACAGGCTCAGGGCAGGCCCTCGCCCGCGTCATCGCGCAGCACGCCGGCTACATCCAGGCTGAGACGCTCTCGCTATCGCTGGAGAACGCCGAACCGCCATCGGACGCCCACCGCTCGGAGCAAGACGTGGACGGTCACGCCATCGTACTCGCCGTGCGCCGTAGCGGCGGCCTGTAGGTCGCCACGTCCTCCGAGGCTGTGCCTGCGGAAGGCGACGTAGGGGAACCCTTCAGGGTTCCCGCGTGCCGGCTCTCGCCGGTGGCCGTAGCTTCGCAGCGAGACTCACACCCGCAGCGGCTACGCCCAACCCCAGGCCCAGAACGGTTCCCACCACCGCATGGACGGCCAGAAGGCCCGCCGCCATCGCCTGGACGAGTGCGTTGGGCATCTGTTCCGTATCCG
>JBBDNH010000320.1:0-1901 GCA_040877745.1 Dehalococcoidia bacterium | reverse complement strand
GCGTCTCGGCAGTATTTGTGACGCACGACCGCGACGAAGCCGCCCGCCTGGCGCACCGCGTGGCCGTGCTGGCAGGAGGTCTGATCCGCCAGGTCGGGCCGACGGCCGAGGTCTACAGCTCGCCTGCCGACGAGACGGTCGCCGCGTACGTGGGCGTCGAGAACGTCGCGCTGGGCCGCGTGGTGGAGAGCAGCGACGGGCTGGTGGTCCTCAGCGTCGGCGAGGCGCAGGTCGAAGCGACGGCCGAGGGCTTCGCCGCGAGCGAAGCGCTGGTCTGCCTGCGTCCCGAGGACGTCGTGCTGTCGCCGGCCGGCCAGGACGTGCCGGGCAGCGCGCGCAACCACCTGCGCGGCGTCGTGCGTCGCGTCACGCAAGCCGGCGCGGAAGTGCGGGTCGAGGTCGATTGCGGGTTCCGGCTCGTGTCGAGCATCACGCGTCGTTCGCTGGAGGAGCTGGGGCTGGATGCCGGCTCGCCGGTCGTCGCCTCGTTCAAGGCGACGGCGGTGCATCTGATTCCGCGCGGCTGAGATAGGAACGGGAGGCCGCCGGGCCTCCCTCGAACGCGCTTGGCGTAAGCGCGCTCTACTTCACGCCGACGATGTTGACGAGCACGCGACGCTGGCGCGGCTGGTCCAGCTCCACCAGGAAGATGCGCTGCCACTGGCCGATCGTCATGCGGCCATCGATGATCGGCACGGTCTCGCTCGTGCTGAGGAAGAGGTGCTGGCAGTGGGAGTGGCCGTTCTTGCACTCGCCGTCTTCGATGTTCACGGTGCGGCGGGTGAAGTCGTTGTGTTCGTACTCGCCGTGGAGGGGAGCGATCTCGTTGAGGACGCGAGCCATGTCCTGGAGCAGGAGCGGCTCATTCTCGTTGACTCGGATCGCTGCCGTGGTGTGCGTGGAAAAGATGGTCACCTGGCCAAACGCGACGCCTGATTCGCTAACGATTCGCTGGACTTCGTCACTAATGTCGATGAACTCCGGCGCGGTCGTCGTGTCCGTCGTTAGCGCCTCGCAAATCACGACCGTCTCTTTGCCTGTGGATGAGGCGACGCTGTCGCGCTGGGTCACGCCCTTGAGAGCTTGTTCCATGGCTGTCTCCGCTTCCCTCCCAGGTGCCGATTCGGCCACTTCCTTGCGACCGCGGCCAGTGTACCACGTTTCACGGCTATAACAGAGCCTACTAACGCTCGTATCTGTCTGCAAGAGCCGGCTCGATAACCAGAACGGTTGTGCGCCTGAGCTAGAGCGGCTCTCGCCCGGCGAAGCCGTGGTCGAGCTCGTGCCAGAAGCCGATCTCGCTCTCGCCCAGCCTCCAGCAGAGATAGACGGTGCGACCGTCGCGCTCGGCGCGGAAGTCGATCAGGCCCTGTTCCAGCCCCTTCATTTCGCAGCCGATCTCCGTCACCTCCGCCAGGAGCTCGTTTAGCCGCTCGACGAGCCCGTCGGCCTGCTTTCGCTTGGCCGCCATCTCCTTGCCCACGAGGTGCCCATTGCCGGAGGCGGTCTGGCTGTGCCCGGCCAGCTCCTCGCGCAGGCTGTCAAGCGCCGGCTTCTTCTCCTGCATTTCGAGCAGGATTTCGCGCAGCCGCGGGAGCAGCGCGTTCGCTTCCTCCAGCGTGAAGGTGCGGGCCATGGCGGGCCGCAGTGTAGCAGATGCATCTGCTAGGATGCAGGCGCTATGTCCGAACCGCCCGTAAGCGAGCTCATGGTGCGCGGCATCGTCGTTGGCGTGTTCGCTGAGAACTGCTGGGTGATCGGCTCGCGCCGTACGCGAGAGGGCATCGTCATCGACCCGGGCGACCAGCCGGACGAAATCCTGGCGCTGGCGAAGGACATGGGCGTCGATGTGAAGCTCATCGCGAACTCCCACTCCCACGTCGACCACATCCTGGGCGTGC